>DASQLJ010000760.1:0-11812 GCA_035630095.1 Longimicrobium sp. | reverse complement strand
GCGCGCTGGGGGCGGGCGGGCTCGCGGCGACGCCCGCGCCCGCGTCGGCGGTGATGCGCGCGGCGTTCGGCGACCGCGGCGCGGCGCTCATCGCGATCGGCATCGCCATCTCCACCCTCGGCTTCCTGAGCCAGTCGATGCTCACGGCGCCGCGCGTGTACTTCGCCATGGCGCTGGACGGGGTGTTCTTCCGGCGCGTGGCGTACGTGAACCCGCGCTCCCGCGCGCCCGTCGTCGCCATCGCGCTGCAGGGCGTGCTGGCGCTGCTCATCGCGCTCACCGGGAGCTACGAGCAGATCCTGAACTACGTCGTCTCGGTCGATTTCATCTTCTTCGGGCTCACGGCGGGCGCGGTGTTCGCCTTCCGCCGGAAGACGGCGGACGACGGCTCGGGGTGGCGCATCCCCGGGCACCCGGTGACCACGGCGCTGTTCATCGCCGCCTGCGTGCTGATCGTGGCGGCCACCGTCTATCGCTACCCGGCGAACAGCGCGGTGGGGATCGTGATCATGCTGGCCGGCCTCCCCGTCTACTTCCTCTGGAGCCGCCGCGCGCGCGGTCCGGATCACGCATCATGATCGGTTGATCCCGGATCGAGGGATTGGTGCATCGGGGATGATGGGGCTGTTCGTGCATGAGGCCCCTGCCCAGGATGAAATTTTCCAGTTCCTCGAGATCGAGTGACGACAGAAGTGATTGACAGAGATCAAGTTGGGAACACAGCAGAGGGTGATGGGATGAATGAAGAAGCGCGTCAGTTCGGCTCGGAGTACCTGCGCTGGGCCAAGACGCACCCGGTCGCCAGGTACGACCTGACCTCCAGCGGCGTCCCCTTCCTGGAGCTCCGCGACCTCCCGGTGAAGCTGAATCGCCTGGAGCTGAGCGGGTCGGGGGGATACGGACACGAGCCGCTGCTGCAGGCGATCGCCGCGCGCTACCGCGTGCCGCGCGAGTGCGTGGTGAGCGCGATGGGCACGTCGATGGGCAACCACCTGGCGATGGCCGCGCTGCTCCGCCCCGGCGACGAGATCCTGATCGAGCACCCGGCGTACGACCCGCTCCCGGCGCTGGCGCGTCAGCTCGGCGTGCACGTGCGCCGCTTCGCCCGGCGCGCGGAGGACGGCTTCCGCATCGACCCGAACGAGGTGGCGCGCAACGTGGGGCTGGGCACGCGCCTGATCGCCCTCACCAACCTGCACAACCCCAGCGGCGCGCTGACCGACGACGACACGCTGCGCGCCGTGGGCGAGATCGCGCGCACCGTGGGCGCGCGGGTGCTGGTGGACGAGGTGTACCTCGACGCCCTCTTCGAGGCCGAGCCGCGCACCGCCTTCCACCTGGGCGAGACCTTCATCGTCACCAGCAGCCTCACCAAGGTGTACGGTCTGAACGGCCTGCGCTGCGGCTGGGTGTTCGCCGAGCCCGCGCTGGCCGAGCGGATGTGGCGGCTGAGCGAGCTGTTCATCGGCCACGGCGCGATGCCGGCGGAGCTGCTGAGCGTGGCCGCGCTGGAGAACCTGGGCGCGATCGCCAAGCGCTCGCGCAAGCTGCTGGAGCGCAACCGCGACGCGCTGAACGCCTTCTACGCCACCCGAGACGACCTGGAGGTGGCCGAGCACCGCCACGGCACCGTGTCGTTCCCGCGGCTGCGCGGCGGGACGGCGGCACCGCTCTGCCAGCTGCTGGAGACGAAGTACGACACGGCGGTGGTCGACGGCGGTTTCTTCGGCATGCCGCACCACTTCCGCATCGGGCTGGGGACGAAGCCGAAGCGCTTCGCCGCCGGCCTCGAGCGCCTCGGCAAGGCGCTGGACGAGCTGCGGGCCGCGTCGGCCGCGCCCCCCGCGGCCGACCACGAGCAGGCGCCGCCGCCGCGGCCCCAGGTGCCCGAACCGGCGGCGGATGCGCAGCCCATGACGGACCAGGAGGCGTCGCGCCTGGAGGTGTACGGGCCGCCGCTGGACACGCGGGAGGGGTCCGGACAGCCGGCCGGCCGGCCCTCGTGGCCGGCGTGGCTCGGCGGGGATCGCTAACGCCCACCGAGGCTGCGGGGCCTCGCCCTGGCATTCCTCGCCGACCTCAACGATGTCATCCTGAGGCCGACCACACCTATCTGTCTGCCATCGAAGGATTTGGCAGGCCGAAGGATCTAAGCTCGGTCGTCGGAGCGACAGGCCGCCTGACGCTCGGACCGAGAGCGCGGATCCTTCGGGCGCCGCCGGGAACAGGTGTGGACAAGAGGCCGCTGCAGCGGCGCCGCTCAGGATGACATCGTCCAGGTTTGCACGGTTCAGCCCAGGAAATGGTGTGACCGCCGTTCCAACGGCGCGGGAACGGCGGTTGCACGGGAGGGGTACCGCTGGAAGGCTGAATCGCACACTGAACGCAAGCGGAAACGGGATGATGGATAGATTCTTCGGCAGGGCCGCGCTCGCGCTGGTGCCCCTTGCGCTGGCGGCGTGCGGCGGCGGGCGCGAGTCGTCGGCGGACGCGCCGAGCAACGGCGTGGCGGTGAGCACCACCCGCCGCGACGGCACGCCCTGGGTGGCCGGTGGCGACACGGCGGCCGCGCCCGCGCAGGGCGCCGGATCCGTCCAGCCCGGCGCGCCCGCGCAGGCGCCGGATGCGTCCACCGCCGCGGGCGACCCGGTGTCCGCCGGAAGCGGCACGGCGGCCCCGGCGCGCGGCGGACGGCAGGACGCCAACGAGCTCCTGCGCCGCGTGGAGCAGACGGCGTCGGGGATCCGCACGCTAGAGGCGGACTTCGTCCAGACGCTGCAGGTGCCGCTGCTGAACACCAACCGCACCAGCACCGGCAAGCTGTACCAGCGCAAGCCCAGCCACTTCCTGATGCGCTTCACCGACCCCGCGGGCGACGTGATGGTGGCCGACGGGCGGCACTTCTGGATCTACTATCCCAGCAGCGACCGCACGCAGGTGATCCGCACCAGCATCGCCGAGGGCGGCGAGCAGGCCGACTTCCAGCGCCAGTTCCTGAGCAACGCCACCGAGCGCTTCGTCGCCACCCTCAACGGCCAGGAGACGGTGGCCGGGCGCCCCACGTACGCGCTGACGCTGGTCCCCCGGCGCCGGTCGCCGTACCGGGTGATCCGCATCTGGGTGGACCGCGACGACAACCTGGTGCGCCGCTTCGAGATGACCGAGGAGAACGAGTCGGTGCGCCGCGTGGAGCTGCGCAACCTGAAGGTGAACCAGCCTCTGGCCGACGCGCTCTTCACCTTCACCCCACCGGCCGGGGCGCAGATCGTGGAGCAGTAGCCGCCCGCCCGCCGGACGCGAAGAAGCCCCCGGCGGCACGCCGCCGCGGGGGCTTCACTGCATCGGGGCCCAAGGAACGCGGCCTATTCTTTTCCGCGCCGCCCGTTGGCCAGCCACACCTGCATCTTGTCCAGGAAGGCGCGGATGTCCACGGGCTTCAGCACCATGTCGCTGCAGCCGGCCGCCAGCACGCTCTCGCGCGCGCCCTCCATGGCGGTGATGGCGATGATGGGCACGTCGCGGAACGCTTCGTCGCCGCGCAGCAGGCGGGTGGCCGCGAAGCCGTCCACCTCGGGCATCATCATGTCCATCAGGATCAGGTCGGGGCGGCTGGCGCGGGCCACCTCCACCGCCTGCGCGCCGTTGCCGGCCACGCGCACCCCGTAGCCCAGCGCCTCCAGCAGCGTCTGCAGGGCGTCGCGGCTGTCCTCGTGGTCCTCGGCGATCAGCACCAGCGGCGGGTTGTCCGCGTCGGCGCGAGGCGGCACGTACGTGCTCAGGCGCGGAGGCGCGATGTTTCGCGGCTCGGTGCGCACGGGCGGTTCGCTGGCCAGTACCGGGAAAAGCATTGGAATGCGGGGGAACGATGGCGACGGCCTGCCGACGGGCTTCGCTGCGGGTCTTGCGGCAAACCACGCAAGAGACGTACCGAATCGTGACCGAAAGGAAATCGACGCGCGGCACCGCTCTGGTCCCCCCACCCCCGCCACCGTTATGATGCGGCCGTCGCCACGAACCGTTACCGCGCCCGCCCATGCCGCAGATGCAGCTCACCCGCCGGCTCCGCTTCAGCGCCGCGCACCGCTATCATCGCCCCGAATGGAGCGACGCGCGCAACCGCGAGGTGTTCGGCCCCTGCGCCAACCCGCATGGCCACGGGCACGACTACCTGCTGGAGGTGACGGTGGAGGGCGAGGTGGACCCCGTCACCGGCTTCTCGGTGGACCTTGGCTTCTTGGACCGCGTGCTGCGCGAGCAGGTGACGGAGCCGCTCGACCATCAGCACCTCAACTTCGTGGTCCCCGAGTTCGTCCCGGGCGGAAAGATCCCCACCAGCGAGAACATCCTCCTCCTGCTCTGGGAGCGCCTCGCCCCCGCCCTGGGCGCCGCGCGCCTGGTGCGCCTGCGCCTGCACGAGAACCCCGACTTCCACGTCGACTACGTGGGACCGGACGCGCCGGAGCGTTGATCCGGCTCAAGAGGGTTACGCAGAGTCAGCAGAAACTGCCGCTGTTCTCTGCTGACTCTGCTGACTCTGCGTGAACCCCAGGCGATTCGTCTCCGCGGTGGATCATGGGTGACGATCGATGACGGAATGCAGGGAGGGACCAGGCGCGGATCGCGTCCTGGTCCCTCTTCTTCGCCGGCAATGCGCTCGACGGTGCGGTCGATGCCGCTACGTGACCGAGGCGGGGAGCGGCGAGGTGGGGAGGTGCTCCACGGCGGCGTCCTGCGGCGCGGGATCCGGGGCGCCGCGGCGCACCACCTCGCCCACCACGTACAGCGGCCGGTTCTTCACCTCTTCGTACACGCGCCCCAGGTACTCGCCGATGATCCCCAGGAAGAGGAGCTGGACGCCGGAGAGGAAGGTGAGCGCCAGGATCAGCGCCGTGAATCCCCGCGGCTGGTGCGCCAGGAAGAAGCGCGCGAAGAGCTGGTAGATGGAGAAGAGGATCGCCACGAGCACGGCCATGGCGCCCACCAGCGTGGCCGCGCGCAGCGGCACCACCGAGAACGCGAAGATCCCGTCGAAGGCCAGCGCCAGCAGCTTGCGGATCCCGTACTTGCTCTCGCCGGCGTTGCGGGCGGCGCGCTCCACCGGCACGCCCGCCTGGCGGAAGCCCGCCCACGCGCGCAGCCCGCGCAGGTAGCGCTGCCGCTCGGGCATGTGCCGCAGCAGGTCGACCACGCGGCGCGACATCAGCCCGAAGTCGCCCGCGTCCAGCGGAAGCTGGATGGTGGAGACGCCCGCGGCGATGCGGTAGAAGAGGTAGTAGCAGGCGCGCAGCAGCAGCGGCTCCTTGCGCCGGGTGCGCTGCGCGTACACCACGTCGTACCCCTCGGCGAAGCGCGCCAGGAAGAGCGGGATCGACTCGGGCTGGTCCTGCAGGTCGGCGTCCATGATCACCACGGCGTCGCCCCGCACGTGGTCGAGCGCGGCCGAGAGCGCGGCCTGGTGGCCGAAGTTGCGCGACAGCTCCACCAGCACCACGCGCGGGTCGCGCGCCGCCGCCTCGCGCAGCATCCGCGCCGAGCCGTCGCGGCTGCCGTCGTCCACGAACACCATCTCGTGCGGGCCACCGGGCACCCCGTCGAGCACGGCGCCCAGCCGCCGGAGCAGGTCGGGAAGGTTGTCCTCCTCGTTGTGCACCGGCACCGCCACCGACAGCCGGATCGGCGCGCTCATCGCCGCGCCCGCCCCTGGTAGTACACCATCTCCCACAGCTTCACGCCCATCGCCTTCAGCTCGAACGGCTCCCACGCCACCTCGTCGAACACCCGGTTGAAGTGGTCGCGCCACTCGCCCGCGGGGCGCGGGTGCTCGCCGCGGTCCCAGTCCGCCAGCTTGCGCGGGATGGACGGCTCGGGCGGGCGCACCAGCTCCACCACGTGCACGCGCCCGTCGTCGGACAGGAGCCCGGAGAGGTGCGCCAGCAGGCGCTGCGACGACGCCTCGTCGATGTGGTGGAGGAGGGAGTTGACCAGGACCAGGTCGAAGCGCTCCTCGGGCGGCACGCGGTACTGGGTGACGTCGGCCGCCACGAAGCGGCGGCCGAAGCGGCGGCGCGCCTGCTCCACGTACTGCTCGTTGATGTCGATCCCCAGGTAGTCGTCCACCCCGGCGAAGTGCGGGGTGTTGGTGCCGGGGCCGCACCCCACGTCCAGCACCCGCCGCACCCGCGACAGGTCGGTGTGCGCCAGGACCGGGGCCAGCTTGCGCTCGGCCCACGGCGCCATCCACAGCCGGTAGACCAGCGGGATCTCCAGGATGCGCGTGACCTTCACGGGCGCCACCTCACCGTGAAGCGGCCCACCACCTCCGCCCGGGGGTAGCGCGCCTCCAGCGCCCCGAGCGTGGCCGGCGACAGCCTGTGCGAGAAGAGGGGGCGGTCGTTCACCACCACCACGTTCACGCGTCGCGCCTCCAGGGTGCGCAGCAGCACCGGCTCGAAGGTGGCCGCGTCGTCGAAGTGCTCGAACAGGTTGCGGGTGGGGTTCTTCAGCCCCGCCATCGGGTAGAGCTCGGGCGTGTCGGGGCCGGCCCACGTATACGGCGAGCCGCCGGCGTGGTCGCGCATCGCCCGCACCACCCGCTCGTACGCCGTCGCCTGCCCCGGCTGCACGCGGATCCCCCCGCCGATGTCGGAGCGCAGCGGCGTGGTCTCTTGGTGCGGCGACCAGGTCACGGCCATCCTCCAGATGTACCCGCGGTTCACCCAGAGCGCGCCGAAGAGGGTGAGGTAGACCAGCGCCAGCAGCCCGCCCCCGCGCACGGGGGACCGGTTCAGCGAGAACGCCGCGGCGGCCGCCATCACCCCCAGCGGCGCCACGTAGCAGAAGTAGACCGCCGCCGAGAACGGGTACTGGATGATCCCGCACACCGCGGCCGTCGCGAACAGCGCCAGCGCCGCGGTGCGCCTGGCGGGGGGGATGCGGCCGGCGCTCGCCGCCAGCCATACGCACCCGGCCACCACCGCCACGGGGATGATGGCCCGCACCGAGATGAAGGTCCACCAGTAGGTCTTGAAGCTCCAGGGCACCGTGGCCACCGCCAGCGCCGCGAGCGCCCACGGCAGCACGCCGATCGCCGGGCGCACGCGGCGGCTGGCGGGGACCAGGAGGAGCGCCAGCAGCGGCAGCGACGCGCGCAGGGTGGAGCCGATCGGCGGCGGCCGCATCGCCGCCTCGGCCAGGCGCTGGAAGGGGAGCACCAGCACGCCGTGCACCAGCGCGCCCAGCGACCCCGCCAGCGCGTAGGGCACCATGAAGAGCGCCACCGGGAGCGCGAAGCCCAGGAGGAAGGGGCCCTGCAGCCGTAGCGCGCGCCCCACCCGCCGCGCGAACGGCAGCGCGGGGGCGTACCGCTCGTTCCACACGATCAGCGCCGCGACGGCGGCCCCGGGGACCACGAAGTGCACCACCTCGGCCATCCCCATCCGCGGCCGCACCAGCATCACCAGCGCCAGGGTGAAGGCGCCCAGCCCCAGCGCCAGCACCACGCGCCACCCGGCCGAACCGCCGGCGCGGACCTCGCCCTCGCCGGACTCGGCCGCGGGGTCGTTCTGCTCCATGTAGAGGAGCGCCAGCACCCCGGCGGCCAGGAAGTACAGCCCCACCACCTTGATCAGCACGGAGATGCCGGCGCAGGCGCCGGCGGCCACGAGCCAGCGGGTGCGGCGCGTGTCCATGAAGCGCAGCAGCGCCGCCACGCCGAAGGTGGCGAAGAAGAGGTTGAACCACGACGGCATGGCCGCCGTGTAGTTGGGCACGCTCCACACCACCGCCGCCACCGTCACGGCACCGGCCACGGCGGGACGGTGGAAGCGCCGCATGGTGGCGTAGACCACCGGCACCCAGGCCAGCGCCACCGCCAGCAGGATCATCCGCGGCACCAGCAGGCTCACCCCGAAGAGGCGGAAGCCGGCCGCGTCCACCAAGGCCAGGAGGCCGGTGTACATGTCCACGAAGTCGCGGTGCGGCAGCTCGCCCTCCAGCACCCGCACCGCCGCCTGGATCAGCGTCCCCTCGTCGTGCGCCACCCACCCGCGGCGCAGGTAGAAGCCCATCAGCGCCGCCGAGACCAGCCAGGTCGCCAGCGGCACCACCCAGGCGGGGAGCGTCCGCCGGGCACCGTCGGACGCGGAGGCGGTCGCGGGAGCGGCGGTGTCGGGGCGCTCGACCGGGCGGACGGGGAGCACGGCGGCCCGTCTGCCCGCGGTCAGCATGCCAGCAGCGAGGGCGCCGCGGGCGACGCCGGCCGGGGCGGGAGCGACGCGGGCGGGGTGGAGCCCAGCGCGTCGGCCGCGGGGGTGTAACGGGGGACCTTCGGCGCCAGCACGTTGGCGCGCAGGATGTGCCAGAACGCCGCGATCCCGTCCCTCCAGCCGATCTTCTTCCCCTCGTCGTAGGTGCGGCCGTAGTACGAGATCGGCACCTCGTAGATGCGGGCGCGCGCCTGCGCCAGGCGGGCGGTGAGCTCGGGCTCGATGCCGAACCGCTTCGTCCGCAGGGGGAGCTGCCGCATCAGGTCCGTGCGGACCATCTTGTAGCAGGTCTCCATGTCGGTCAGGTTCAGGTCGGTCATCATGTTCGACAGCAGCGTGAGCATCCCGTTGCCCAGCCGGTGCCAGAAGTACAGCACCCGGCGCGGGCTCCCGGTAAAGCGGCTGCCGAACACCGCGTCGGCGCGCCCGTCGGCGATCGGCTGCAGCAGGTGCGGCAGGTCGAAGGGGTCGTACTCCAGGTCGGCGTCGTGGATCACCACCACCTCCCCCGTCGCCCGCTCCACCCCCGCGCGCACGGCGGAGCCCTTGCCGCGGTTCTCGGGGTGGGCCAGCAGCACGTCCACCAGCCCCTCGCGGTGCATCGCCTGCAGCACGGCCAGGCTCCCGTCGGTGGAGGCGTCGTCCACGCAGATCACCTCCAGGCGCAGCGGCACCGCGCGCAGCCGCTCCACCGAGCTGCGCACCAGCGTCTGCTCGTTGTAGACCGGCACCACCACCGACAGCGTCAATCCGGAGTCGCTCATTGCCCTTGTCCCTCGGCTTCAGGGGTTCTTGCGTGCGATGGCCAGCAGCCCGTTCCCGATCGGGGGGCGCACCCGCGTCTCCACGGCGCGCACCAGCGGCACCACCCAGCGGTCGTAGACGCGCGCGTCGCGGTCGGTGATGGTGCGGCGGCGGAGCACCTTGGCCCACAGCCACCACGCCAGCATCCCGGGAAAGTTCATGTATTCCACGCGCACCGGGGCGAACCCCGCGGCGCGCAGCTTCTGGTCGAGCTCCTGGCGGGTGTAGCGCCGGCAGTGCTCGAACGCCTCGTCCAGCGACCCGAACAGCGCCGGGAGCGCGGGGACGAAGAGGAGCACGTGCCCGCCCGGCGCGGCGGCCTCGAAGCCGGCGCGCAGGAAGCCCGCGTCGTCGTCCACGTGCTCCATCACGTTCACCGCCACCACCGCGTCGGCCGAGCCTGCCGGGACGGCGCCGTCGAAGTAGCCGTGCACCGGCGTCACCCGCGAGTCGGCGGCGAAACGCCGGGCCAGCCGCGGGTAGTTGTTCTCGGCCGGCTCGATGGCGGTGACGCGCGCGTCGGCCCGGCGCTCCAGCAGGTGGGCGGTGAAGGTGCCGATCCCGGCCCCCACCTCCACGATGCGGGGCCCCAGGTACGGCGCGAACCGGTCTGCGATCCACCCGTAGTAGTTGCGCGCCTCGCCCAGCGCGTCCAGCTCTTCGCCCGAGTAGGTGAACCCCGGCGCCGCCTCCGTCCCGTCCGCCACCGTCACGTCGTTCCTCACTGCAGCTGGTTGCGCCATTCCCACGATCCGCGGCACGCGTCGGAGGCCGTCTCGCGCAGCGTGGGCACGGCGAGCTGGAAGGAGCGCCGGCTCGCCGACGCCCGCAGGTCGTACAGGTACAGCCCCGCGCCCACCGACTTCTGCCCGTCGAGCCGGGTTCCCATGTGGTCGAGCGCGTCCAGGATCATCAGGTCTTCGCGGAAGAGCATCCGCTCGGTGCGGAAGGGCACCGGCGAACCCCATACCATCAGCACCCACACGCGCGGCCGGCCCTCCAGCACGGAGAGCTGCTCCACGTACTGCTCGGGGCGGAAGCGCGCGCACACCCCGGCCACCGTGTTGGCCCGGTTCCACCCGTAGCGCGGCGCGTAGTACTCGAACACCGCCTGGCCGTTGTAGAACACGTACATCACGTCGCCCGGCCTGCGCTGCTCGGCCGAGTACTCCAGGAGCGGCTTCACCTCGGCGCGCACCTGCGGCACCCCCAGCGCCGCGTACGAGAACGACGGCGCCAGCATCAGCAGCACCACGGCCGCGAAGGCGGGCGCGGCGGCCCCGCGCGGCAGCACGCGCCGCAGCGACACGGCGCCCTCGGCCATCACCAGCGCCAGCACGGGGAGCAGGTACACCAGCACGCGGCCGGTGGAGAGCTGCAGCCCGCCCAGCGGGTAGAGGCGCGCCGCGCTGGCCACCACCGCCAGCCCCAGCGGCGCCAGCAGCAGCGCCAGCGGCAGCCGGCGGCGGCGCCACATCCACGCGCACCCCGCGGCGAAGGCGAGGGCCCCGGCCACGGTCCCCGCGCGGTTCAGCCACTCCACCGCGCCGATGCCGTTGTCGCCCATCACGCCCATCGGCTCGCGGAACATGCGCAAAAGCATGCGCGGAAGCCAGATCCATTCCTCGGCGGTGCGGGGGAGGAGGGGGATGAAGCCGCTCCGCCAGAACACCGCCATGTACTCGGGGTCCGACACCTGGTGGCGCGACGCCGTGTACGAGCCGGCGAAGCTGACCAGCCACGCGGCCGCCATCGCCACCCGCGGGAGCAGCGCCGCGCGGTCGCCGCGGCGCAGCGCGCGCACGCCCAGCACCAGCCCGGTGCCGCCCAGCAGGAACACCACCGGCTGCGAGAACCAGACGGCGATCACGCCGAAAAGGCCGAACGCGGCCGCGGCGCGGCGGTCGTGCGGGTCGCGCGCCAGGCGCGCGGCGAAGCCCAGCACGGCCACGGTGCAGAGCGCGTCCAGCGAGTACTGCTTCACCTCCGACGAGTAGTAGACCAGGAAGGGCGCCAGCGCCACGATCGCCACCGCCAGCGGCCGCGCCGGCCGGCTCACGTAGCGCCTGGCGACGCGGGGGAGCAGCGCCAGCGTGGCGAGCCCGGCCAGCAGCGGCAGCAGCCGCAGCACCAGCTCCGACGGGCCCAGCAGCCCGGCCAGCGCCTTCTCCACCGCCAGGAAGCCGAGCGGCGCCGTCTGCCCGCGGTGCAGCGGCTCCAGCAGCCCGGCCCAGTCGCGGGGGAGGAAGTTGGAGACCAGCAGCCCCTCGTCCAGCCAGAGCGAGCGGTTCACCGCGTACTGCAGCAGGCGCAGCGCCACGCCGACCACCAGCGCCAGCTCCGCGCGGCTGCGCGGCGCGGGCCCGGCCGGCGGGGCGGGGGCGGACGCCGCGGGGGCGGGGGACGGCGGGTCGAGAACGGGGCTGCTCAAGCGATTCTTCCTGGTGTTGGTGCGGCACTTCGGTCGTGCGGGGTGCGTGCGTCCGGGGCTTTGAAACCGGAAAGCCGGAGGCTCTCGCCCCCGGCTTCCGGATCTACCCGGGCAGTTCAGGCTGCTAGCAGTCCGAGATCGCGCCGGTGGTGAAGTTGATCGAGCGGCCGCTGTGCGAGGCGCCGGTGGGCGACTTGGCCAGGCAGACGCCGTCGCCGATGCTGGTCGCGGCCCAGGTGTAGTTCTTGAGCGTGGTGGGCGCCTCGAACCCCACGGTCTGCAGGTCGTTCACGCTGGTGGCGTAGCTGCCCCA
>DASQLJ010000759.1:0-5085 GCA_035630095.1 Longimicrobium sp. | reverse complement strand
TTCCGGGCGCGCGGGAGGTGATGGAAACCTCGGCGAGACCACTACGACACGCTCATCGTGCCGTAGGGGTCTCGCCTTTTCGCGCGCCCCCACGGCCCACCGAGAGGAGGGCGCAGTGGCAACGAGCATCTGGTTCTGGGTAGGCTTCAACGCCTTCGTGCTGCTGATCCTGGCCCTGGACCTGGGCGTGTTCCACCGCAAGGCGCACGAGGTGCGGCTGAAGGAGGCGGCGGCCTGGAGCGCGGTGTGGGTGGCCGTGGCGCTCCTGTTCAACGCGGTGATCTGGATGTTCGCGGGGCGGCAGCCGGCGCTCGAGTTCCTCACCGGCTACCTGGTGGAGAAGTCGCTGGCGGTGGACAACATCTTCGTGATCGCGCTGATCTTCTCGTACTTCGCGGTCCCGCGGATGTACCAGCACCGCGTGCTGTTCTGGGGGATACTGGGGGCGCTGGTGATGCGCGGCGCCTTCATCGCCGCCGGGGCGTACGCGCTGGAGCGGTGGCACTGGGTGATCTACGTCTTCGGCGGGATCCTGCTGCTCACCGGCATCAAGCTGGCCATCCGCAAGGACGAGGGGTTCGACCCGGCGCAGAACCCGGTGCTGAAGCTGGTGCGCCGCTTCATCCCCGTGTCGGACGCGTACGACGGGCAGCGCTTCTTCACCCGCCAGAACGGCCGGCGGATGGCCACGCCGCTGCTGCTGGCGCTGGTGATGGTGGAGGTGACCGACCTGGTGTTCGCGGTGGATTCGATCCCCGCCATCTTCGCCATCACGCGCGACCCGTTCCTGGTGTACACCAGCAACGTGATGGCCATCCTGGGGCTGCGGTCGATGTACTTCCTCCTCGCGGGGATCGTGCACCGCTTCGTGTACCTGAAGGTGGGGCTGGCGCTGGTGCTGGTTTTCGTGGGCGCCAAGATGATCCTGATCGACGTGGTGAAGGTGCCGGTGGTGCTGTCGCTGGGGATCATCGCGGCGCTGATCGGCGGCTCGGTCGCGGCCTCGCTGCTGTCGGCGCGCGGCAAGGACGGCGACGGGGGGACGGTGGCGGCGGACCGGATCGCGGCGGCTGAGGGTGAGGTGCGGCGACAGGCGCCCGGTTCCGCGCGGGACGCGGCGTAAATCGTCCAATCCGTTGCGGCGCAGGGGATTAGCGTAGGATGAGGGCGCGTTGGAGGATGGAGGGAAGCGGTTGATTTCCGCCGCGGGTGGGGCGAAATTTGCACCATCGAAAAACCGTGTGGGGAGTAGCCCGCCGGACGCCCGCGAGATCGGGCCCGGTACCGCGCGATCGTCAAGACGAAGTGCCCACTGGCGCTTCCGGGCGCGCGGGAGGTGAAGCAAGCCTCGGCGAGACCACTACGTCACGTTCAATCGTGCCGTAGGGGTCTCGCCTTTTCGCGTGCCCATGCGGCGTGATGGGTCGGCCGGCGACGCGAGATTCGAGTCGCTACTGCTGGAGATGGAACGAGAGCACGAGCAACAACGGAGAACGCGCAAGATGAACAACATGAAGGTCTTCCTGATGATGGCGGGCCTCACCGGCCTGCTGGGGGTGCTGGGGAGCGCGCTCGGCGGCCAGAGTGGGCTGATCATCGCCCTGCTCTTCGCCGCGGGGATGAACTTCTTCGCCTACTTCGCGTCGGCGAAGATGGTGCTGCGGGCGTACGGCGCCCAAGTCGTCGGGCCCGCGGAGGCGCCCGAGCTGTACGCGATGGTCGACCGGCTGCGCCAGCGCGCGGGGCTGCCGATGCCCACGGTGGCCGTCGCGCCGCAGCCGCAGCCCAACGCCTTCGCCACCGGGCGCGACCCGCGGCACGCGGTGGTCTGCGTGACCGAGGGCATCCTGCGCACGGTGGACCGCGCCGAGCTGGAGGGCGTGATCGCGCACGAGCTGGCGCACATCAAGAACCGCGACATGCTGCTGATGACCGTCACCGCCACGCTGGCCGGCGCGATCAGCAACCTGGCGCACTTCGGCTTCTTCTTCGGCGGCAGCCGCGACGACGACGAGGGGAACCCCATCGCCGCGCTGGCCATGCTGCTGCTGGCGCCGATCGCGGCGATGGTGATCCAGATGGCCGTGAGCCGCCAGCGCGAGTTCAAGGCGGACGCGGTGGCGGCGCGGATCACCGGGCG
Organism: Longimicrobium sp.; assembly: GCA_035630095.1. Classification (GTDB taxonomy): domain Bacteria; phylum Gemmatimonadota; class Gemmatimonadetes; order Longimicrobiales; family Longimicrobiaceae; genus Longimicrobium. The sequence continues at coordinate 2,945 of DASQLJ010000759.1, read as the reverse complement.
GCCGCTGGACCTGGCGAGCGCGCTGCGCAAGCTGGAGGCGGGGGCGGCCGCGGTGCCGATGCACGTGTCGCCCGCCGTGGCGCCGCTGGCGCAGGTGAACCCGCTGCGCGGCGGGGGGATGCTGAAGCTCTTCTCCACCCACCCGCCCACCGAGGAGCGGATCGCCCGGCTCCAGGCGCTGGCGACGAATCCGGCTTGAGCGCGGCCGGCGTAACTGAAGGGGCGCGGGCGGCCGCGCCCCTTCGGCATCCCGGCGTAACCGCCGCCGCGCCCGCCGCATCGAAGCGGCGGTGTCCGGGTCCGGCGGCGCCGCGTGGCCGGGCTCCTGCAGCCGTGACGCGGCGCGAGGGAACCCCGTCGCCCGAATGGAGTTACCACGACGGGGCCTTTCGATGGTGGAGGCGCCGGAGGGCACACACCTGAGCGAGGAACGATGCTGATCCGCAGACCGGACGACATCCCGTCGTCGGAGATCACGCCGGAGCGCGACTACCTGGACCGGCGCCGCTTCCTGGGGCTGGGCGCCGCCGCGGCCGCGCTGGCCACGCTCGGCGCCCCCGCGTCGCTCGCCGCGTGCACGGCGGCCGAGGGCGCGCAGGAGGGCCAGGCCGACCCGCCGAACACGTGGGAAGAGATCACCACCTACAACAACTTCTACGAGTTCGGCACCGACAAGAGCGACCCGGCGGAGAACGCGCCGAAGACACTCAGGCCCCGCCCGTGGACGGTGCAGGTGGACGGGCTCTGCGCGCGCCCCGGCCGCTACGCCTTCGACGACCTGGTGCGGCCGCACCGGGTGCAGCACCGCACCTACCGCTTCCGCTGCGTGGAGGCGTGGTCGATGGTGATCCCCTGGGACGGGATCCCGCTGCGCGACGTGCTCGCCCGCGCCCAGCCGCGGCCGTCCGCCAGGTTCGTGGAGTTCACCACGCTCCTCGACCCGGTGCAGATGCCGGGGCAGCGGCGGCAGGTGCTCGACTGGCCGTACGTGGAGGGGCTGCGGATGGACGAGGCGATGCACCCGCTCACCCTGCTCGCCACCGGCATCTACGGCCGCGCGCTGCCGGCGCAGAACGGCGCGCCGCTGCGGCTGGTGGTGCCGTGGAAGTACGGTTTCAAGAACATCAAGTCCATCGTGCGCATCCGCTTCACCGCCGAGCAGCCGAAGAGCACCTGGAACGTCTCCGCGCCCGACGAATACGGCTTCTACGCCAACGTGAACCCGCAGGTGGACCACCCGCGCTGGAGCCAGGCCCGCGAGCGCCGCATCGGCGACGGCTGGTTCCGGCGGCGCGACACGCTCCCCTTCAACGGCTACGCCGAGCAGGTGGCCGGGATGTACCGGGGGATGGACCTGCGGCGGTTCTTCTGAGCGTGGCGGACCGCCGGAGGGTCGAATCCGTCCTGCAGAAGATGCTGAAGCCCGCCGTGTGGATCGGCGGGCTTCTGCCGCTGGCGCTGCTGGTGCTGGCCGGCGCCACCGGCGGCCTCGAGGCCGACCCGGTGAAGGACCTCACGCACCGCACGGGGAAGGCGGTGCTCGTCCTTCTCCTCTGCACCCTGGCCGTCACCCCCGTGCGCCGGCTGACGGGGTGGAACGGCGTGATCGCGGCGCGGCGGCCGCTGGGGCTGTTCGCCTACTTCTACGCCTGCCTGCACTTCTTCGTCTACCTGGGCGACCAGGGGTTCGCGCCGGGCTACATCGTGGAAGACGTGCTGGAGCGGCCGTACGTGACCGCCGGCTTCACCGCGCTGGTGCTGCTCACGCCGCTCGCCGTCACGTCCACGAAGGGATGGATCCGGCGGCTGGGGAAGCGGTGGACCGTGCTGCACCGGCTGGTCTACGCCGCCGCCGTGCTGGGCGTGGTCCACTTCCTCTGGTCGGTGAAGAAGGACGTGCGCGAGCCGCTGCTCTACGCCGCCGTGCTCGCCCTCCTCCTGGCCCTGCGCATCCCCGGCTGGCTGCAGGCGCGGAAGAAGAAGACGGCTCCACGCCCGCCCGTCCGCGTCCGCGGCGACGCACCAGCGGTCTGAGACGGGGGTTCTCACACGGAGGAACCGGAGGACCAGGGAACCAGGGGAATCGGGGCCTATTCTCTGGTTCTCCGGTTCTCTGGTTCCTCCGTGTGAAATCCGTTGAGGGAGGGCGGGGGACACGAAGGTGTTGCCCTGAGCCGCGCCCCATGATTACGTTTGCCGGAGAGGGTTGTTCGCGGCGCAACGGCCGCGAAGGGCCCGCCGATCACGCGAAGGAGATTCGATGCGCAGCGAAGACATCGCCATTCTGGCCGTGCTGATCACCGCGATCCTCACCACGGGGAGCGTGCTGATCCTGCGCCCGATCACCCGGCGCCTCGGCGGGTTGCTGGAAGTGATGACCCAGCACAAGCTGAAGCTGTCCAACAACGACCCGTACGACCTGGTACGCATCCGCGAGTCGCTGGCGTCCATCGACGGACGCCTGTGCACCATCGAGGAGCGACAGGACTTCGCGGAGGCCCTCATCTCCGCCGGCGACACCAGAATGCTTTCCATCCAGGCCGCGCAGCACGCGCAGGAACGCAACTGAGGTCAGGCCGGCCCGCCAGCACGGCGGACGAGACAGGGGCCCCGCGGACACACGGCCGCGGGGCCCCTCGCCTTTTGTCGTCCGGCGGCCGGAGAACTTCCAGGAAGATGGGTGGTGGATGATGAACGTGACGAGCGTGGCGGGGAAGGCCCGCGGGAGGCCTTCGGAGAGACCGATGCGACCCGGCAGGCCGCCCGGACGGGCGCGGCGGCTGACGCTGCAGCTGCACGAGGTGCGCGCGCTGCTGCGGCTGGCCGGGCCGATCATCGTGAGCCAGCTCGGCGGCGTGGCGATGAACGTCACCGACACGATCATGGTGGCCCCGCTGGGCGCCGAGTCGCTGGCGGCGGCCGGGCTGGGGAGCGGCGTGCACATC
>DASQLJ010000758.1:0-4123 GCA_035630095.1 Longimicrobium sp. | reverse complement strand
GCCGGCCTTCAAGAGCGCTTCGCCGAGGTACAGCACCGGCTGGAGGCGCTCGCCGGCCTGAGCGCCGACGACGCCAAGCGCCAGCTGATGACCGCGATGGAGGAGGCCGCCAAGGCCGAGGCCGCGCAGCGGATCCGCGAGATCAAGGAGGAGGCGCGCCGCGACGCCGACCGCGAGGCGAAGAAGATCATCTCGCTGGCGATCCAGCGCATCGCCGCCGACCACACGGCCGAGACGACCGTTTCCGTGGTGTCGCTCCCGTCGGACGAGATGAAGGGGCGGATCATCGGCCGCGAGGGGCGGAACATCCGCGCCTTCGAGCAGGCCACCGGGATCGACGTGATCATCGACGACACGCCCGAGGCGGTGGTGCTCAGCGGCTTCGACCCGATCCGCCGCGAGACGGCGCGGCTGGCGCTGGAGAAGCCGGTGAGCGACGGGCGCATCCACCCGGGGCGCATCGACGACGTGGTGGCCAAGAGCCGCAAGGAGGTGGAGAACTCCATGCGCGAGGCCGCCGAGCAGATCCTGTACGAGCTGGGCATCCACGGGGTGCACCCCGAGGTGGTGAAGGTGCTGGGGCGCTTGAAGTTCCGCACCAGCTACGGCCAGAACCAGCTGATGCACAGCAAGGAGGTGGCGATCCTGGCCGGGAACATGGCCGGCGAGATGGGCTTCGACGCCACCCTGGCCAAGCGCATGGGGCTGCTGCACGACGTGGGCAAGGGGATGACCCACGAGCACGAGGGGACGCACGTGGAGCTGGGGTGGAACCTGGCCAAGAAGTTCGGCGAGCCGCCGCAGGTGCTGAACGCCATCAAGGCGCACCACGACGAGGAGCCGCACCTCTTCCCCGAGAGCTTCCTGGTGACCGCCGCCGACGCCATCAGCGGCTCGCGCCCCGGCGCGCGGCGCGAGATGTTCGAGACGTACGTGCGCCGGCTGGAGAAGCTGGAGGAGATCGCCACCAGCTTCCCCGGCGTGGAGCGCTGCTTCGCCATCCAGGCCGGCCGCGAGCTGCGCATGATGGTGATCCCCGACCAGATCAACGACGAGGACATGGCGCGCCTCTCGGAAGAGACCGCGCGCCGCATCGAGGCCGAGCTGCAGTATCCCGGGCAGATCAAGGTGGTGGTGATCCGCGAGACCCGCGCGGTGGATTTCGCGCGGTAGGGCGAGCGGATCGAGACTGGCAAGACGGAGAAGGCCATCCAGGTGGGCGGATGGCCTTCTTTGCGTCCACCGCCATCCGTGCGGAAGATGCGACTGAAGTCGCGGCTACAACGGCACACAGTCCGCCTGCGCGGACTTCGATCGCGACTTCGCCCGTATCTCGAGCCCGAAACGCCCGCCGCCGCAGGGCCGTGCAACCCTATCTCTGAACGATTCGAGATGAGCCCGACCGTTTTCGTCTGCCGTGTGCGCGTGCCCGAGGGGACGCGCGAGTACGTGACCGTGCTGCCGCCCGACGACGTGCTCGCGCGCGGGCTGCCGAACCACGCCATCGTGGGCGCCCTGCTGCATCCGCTGGCCGAGGGCGAGGACGCGCACCCGGACGTGTTCACGCCCAACCCGGCGTTCGTGCGCTTCATGCACGACGTGCTCGCCCGCCACGCCGCGAGCGAGCCCGGCCTCCGCGACGAGGCGCGCCGCCTGGGCGACGGCTACGTGTACGTGATCGACGCGCGCACCCCCGACCCAACGGGCGCCGTGCCGCCCGAAGACGTGATCGGCGCCGTGCAGGTGACGGGCGGCGAACCGGTCCCGGGCTCGTACCGCGCGAACCCGAAGCACCAGCTTCTCACCGCGCACGGGTTCTTCAGCCTGGGCGAGGAGCTGCACGCCCTGCTCATGCGCGAGGTGGAGGAACTGCGTACGGGTGGGTGACGCGGGCGACGGCGACGTCTACGTCGGCGTGGCTCACCGCGAGAAGTCCGCGAAGGCGGACTGTGTGCCGTTGTAGCCGCGAGTTCACTCGCAAATTCCCACACCGGGACTCGCATCTCCACACCACCCGCCGGACGGCCCCCACCAGGAGGCGGTGGGCACGTCCGGCCGCTCGCCAGCGATGAGCGGCGTGCAGGATTCGCTTTTCAGGGTGGAGGCCGCTCGTCCCGCCTGGTAGTGGAGCTGGGGGCGGCGGGATCGCCGGCGGGAGCGTATATTGGGCGAAAGCTGGAACCGGGGCGGCGCGTGCGTCGCCCTTTCGCGTCCCACGTGCGGCGGAGGCGGATGAGGGGAGACGGTGGGCGGACGAGCATCGGGACGTCGCTCGGCGAGGTGCGCCCGTGAGGGTGCTGATGGTGGCCGACCTGATCGGCTCGCCCGGGCGGCGCGTGTTCAAGGACCTCATCCGCCTGGTGCGCGCCGACACGCGCGCCGACGCGGTGGTCGCGAACGGCGAGAACTCGGCGGGGGGCTTCGGCATCACCCCCGAGATCGTGAAGGAGCTCCTGGACCTGGGCGTGGACGTGATCACCACGGGCAACCACGTGTGGGACAAGAAGGAGATCCTCCCCCTGCTCGACAAGGAGCCGCGCCTCCTCCGCCCGCACAACTACCCGCCCGGCAACCCCGGCCGCGGGTGGGCCGTCGTGCCCGTGGGCACCCGGCACCTGGCCGTGCTGAACCTGCAGGGGCGCACCTTCATGACGCCGATCGACGACCCCTTCCGCGCCGCCGACCTGCTGCTGAAGGACTTGCAGGCGCACGACCCGCGGCCCGACGCCATCGTGGTGGACTTCCACGCCGAAGCCACCAGCGAGAAGCAGGCGTTCGGCCGCTACCTGGACGGGCGCGTCGCGGCGGTCGTCGGCACGCACACGCACGTGCAGACGGCGGACGAGCGGCGGCTGCCCAGGGGGACGGCATACCTCACCGACATGGGGATGACGGGCGGGCTGGGCGGGGTGATCGGGATGAAGTGGGAGATCTCGGTGGAGCGCCAGCTCACGCTCTCGCGCGGCGAGCGCCTGCAGCCGGCGGACGAGGACCTGCACCTGCAGGGCGCGGTGGTGGAGATCGACGACGCGACCGGGCTGTCCAGGTCGATCGAGCGGGTGTCGGTGGGGATGGAGCGCGTGCTGTTGGACCGTTTCGGAAAGAAGCACTGACCGTGACAGCCAGGATCATCGACGGGGCGGCGTGCGGCCGCGAGATCCGCGCCGAGGTGGCGGCCGAGACCGCGCGGCTGGCGGCCGAGGGCACCGTGCCCGGCTTGGCCGTGGTGCTGGTGGGCGGCGACCCGGCCAGCGAGGTGTACGTGCGCGCCAAGACCCGCGCCTGCCACGAGGCGGGGATGCACGACCGGCTGGTGCAGCTCCCCGAGACGGTCTCTCAGGACGAGCTGTTCGGCGTGATCGACGGGCTGAACGCGGATCCCCGGATCCACGGCGTGCTGGTGCAGCTCCCCCTGCCGCCGCACATCCACCCCAAGGCGGTGCTGGAGCGGGTGCACCCGGCCAAGGACGTGGACGGCTTCCACCCGCTGAACGTGGGCCGCGCCTTCGTGGGCGACCCGCGCGGCTTCGTCCCCGCCACGCCGGCGGGGATCATGGAGCTGCTGCGCCACGAGCGGATCGAGACGCACGGCCGGCACGTGGTGATCGTGGGCCGCAGCCTGATCGTCTCCAAGCCGCTCGCGTCGCTGCTGATGGCGCCGGGGCCCAATGCCACGGTCACGCTCACGCACCGCCACACCGTGGAGCTGGCCAGCCACACGCGCATGGCCGACATCCTGGTGGTCGCCGTCGGCAAGCCGGGGCTGATCACGGCGGAGATGGTGAAGCCCGGCGCCGCGGTGTTCGACGTCGGCACCACGCGCGTTCCCGACGCGGCGCACGCCAAGGGCTACGTGATCCGCGGCGACGTCGACTTCGAGGCGGTGTCGGAGGTCGCGAGCCACATCACCCCCGTGCCCGGCGGCGTGGGGCCGATGACCATCGCCATGCTGCTCCGCAACACCATCGAGGCCGCGCGCCGCTTCCACCACGCGAAGACGCGCGGCGAGAGGCGCCGGTCGGGGGCGTAATCGACTCCGCGTGATACCAAGCCGCCTCAACCCTGGTATTGATGCACCCCAACCCAACGACGTCATCCTGAGGCCGGCCACGCTGCAATCATC
>DASQLJ010000757.1:0-17167 GCA_035630095.1 Longimicrobium sp. | reverse complement strand
AGCGCGGCGCGCTGCTTCTGCCCGCCGGAGAGGTTGATCCCCCGCTCGCCCAGCAGCGTGCCGTATCCGTCCGGGAACTCCTCCACCGTCGCGTCCAGGCGCGCCACCCGCGCCGCCGCCCGGATCCGCGCCAGCCGCGCCGCGGGGTCGGGCTCGTCGAAGCCCAGCGCCAGGTTCTGCTCGATGCTGGTGGAGAAGAGGAAGGTGTCCTGCGGCACGATCGCCACCGCGCTGCGCAGCCGGTCCAGCTCCCAGCGGTCCAGCGGGATGCCGTCCAGCCGCACCTCGCCCTCGCTGGGGTCGTAGAGGCGCACCAGGAGCGCGGCCACGGTGCTCTTGCCGCTCCCCGTGGGGCCGACGATGGCGACGGTGTCGCCCGCGCCGACGCGGAAGTCCACACCGCGCAGCACCCAGCGCTCGGTGCCGGGGTAGCGGAAGGAAACGCCGCGGAACTCGATCTCGCCCCTGACGACCGCGGGCGCCACCGCGTCACCCGGCTGCACGATCATCGGCTTCGCCTCGAGCACCTTGGACACGCGGCCCATGGACGCGGCGCCGCGGTGGAAGAGGTTCACCACCCACCCCAGCGCGATCATCGGCCAGGTCAGCCGCCCCAGGTACATCAGGAAGAGCACCAGGTCGCCGTTGGTGATGCGGCCGGCCACGATGTCGCGCCCGCCCAGCCAGAGCGCCACCGCCAGCGCCGCGCCCGCCAGCATGGTGAGCATCGGGTAGAAGACGCCGGAGGTGCGGGCGAGGCCCACGTTGCGGTCCATCAGCTCCCTGGAGAGGAGCGAGAAGCGCCGCGTCTGGTCGTCTTCCTGGCCGTAGGCCTTCACGATGCGCTGGCCGGCCAGGTTCTCCTGCGCCATCGTGCTGAGCACCCCGAACTGCTCCTGGATCTTCTCGAAGCGGGTGTGGATGATGTTGCCGAAGCCCAGGGTGACCGGGGGGAGGAGGAGGAGCGGCGCCAGCGACCACACCGTCATCCACCCGTCCACCAGCGACATGCGGGTGACGGCGAAGATCCCCAGCACGAAGGTGTCGGCCAGGTACATGTAGGCGGGCCCGGCCACCATGCGCACGGCGGGGATGTCGTTGGTGGCCCGGCTCATGATCTCGCCGGTGCTGTGCGTGGCGTAGAACGACGCGTCCAGCCGCAGCAGGTGGGCGAAGAAGTCGTCGCGCAGGTCGTTCTCCACCTTCCGCGACACGCCGTTCAGGATCTGCCGCATCCCGAAGCGCGCCACCCCCGAGGCCACGGCGAGGAGCACCATGTATATGGCGTAGCGGAGGATGCGGCCGCGGGTCACGTCGGGCGCGCCCAGGCCGTCCACCGCCAGGCGCACGTATTCGAGCGACGCGACGGCCGCGGCGTTCGCCACGATCACCGTCACGATCCCCCAGGCGATCAGCCCGCGGTAGCGGCGCAGGTACGGCAGCAGGGCCTTGAGTTGCTTCACGGCTCGCTCGGCATGGGCGTTGCCCCATTCGGTGGATACGGGGGCGGGCGCGAGAGCCCGCACATTAGCCCCGCACCCCCCGCGAGTTCAAGGCGCCACGCCGAAATCAGGAGCCCCCATGACCCCTCGCACCCTCGCGGCCGCCGCCCTGCTGGCGCTGCCGCTGTCCACTCTTCTGGTCGCCTGCAACGGTCGCGGCGAGGACACTGCCGCCCGCGAGGCGACCGAGCGGCGCGCGCTGGAGCGCGACCTGGATCTCGCGCTGCGCCCCGAGCCCCAGCCGCCGCGCCTGGAGTTGCGCGACGCGCCCGCGCCCGCCGAGAGCGCCGCGCCGCGCGAGCCGGCCGTCTCCCCGCCGCCCCCCGCCGCCGACGAGCCCCGGGCCGAGACGCCGCCGCCCGCCCGGCCGCGCAAGCCGCCGGTGGAGCGCCGCAGCCAGCCCGAGCCGGTGGAGCCCGAGCCGGCGCCCCTGTCCCCCGCCCCGCGCGCGCCGGAGTACAGCACGCGCACGGCCGTGGCCGGGCAGACCTTCGGCGTGAGCTTCGACCGGCAGGTGAGCGGGCGCACCGACGTGGGCTCCACCTTCACCGCCACGCTCACCGACGGGCTGGTGGACGAGCTGGGGCGCACCGTGATCCCCGCCGGCGCCACGGTGACGGGGCGGGTGGACGGTGCCGAGCGCGGGCGCCTGGCGCTCACCTTCACCTCCATCGCCCACGGCGGCAGCCACCACGCGATCGACGCGAGCGTGGTCTCCGGGCCGGCGACACGGCAGGTGAACCTGGACAGCGGCGCCGAGCGCGTGGCGAAGGTCGCCGCGCCCGCGGCCGCCGGCGCGGTGCTGGGCCGCGTGATCGGCCGCAACCGCCGCGGCGCCGCCATCGGCGCGGTGATCGGCGCCGCCGCCGGTGCCGCCACCGCGGGCGCTACGGCGACCGTCGACACGGTGGTGGACGAGGGCGCGACGGCCACCATCCGCCTCGACGGCCCCGTCACCGTCCGCCGCCGGATCGACTGAGCAACCGACGGACAGAAGACGAAGCGCCCCCGTCGGCTCGACCGGCGGGGGCGCTTTCGTGATGACGGCTCGCGTGCGGCTTGCCGGATTTGGGAGGGGCGGCATCCCGAAGAAACTCTCCTCGGACCACTCGTCCACGAGGGAGGCGGCTCCTCGCGTCGCTGCGCTTCGTCGTCATCGGCGGCGCCGCTGACGCGGCACCTGGGGCGGCTGGCGCCGGGGGCGGAGGGATGACCTGCGGGTGGTGGGTCCCGGCGCCACCGCCACCATCCGCCTCGACGGCCCCGTCACCGTGCCGGGCGGTTGGAAAATGAACTCGGAAGGCACTCTCGCCATGTTCCCCTCATAGCGGAGTGCCTTTCCGGATCGTGCTGAACCTCGTTATCTCCAACTTTCGCACGCAGCGACCGGCGCTTGCGACTGCTCTTCTTGAACGTGGCTTCGCCCGATCTGTTGCGAAGGCTCGATCGCAAGCTTGAACCCGGCACAACCGGCAACCGCAAGACCGACGGTCACTAAACAGGTCCTCAATTTTCGAGCGGTGCGCGGGGTTAATCTGATCACCAACCCCTCACCGTTGCTCCGCTGTACCCTGACCTCATCGAACGGCAGCCTGGCCTGGTTGAGTTGCTCGAGCAACTCGCTACCCAGCATGCCCCGCACGAGTTCGTCGATCGTCCTCGGTTCTGGCTGCTGCCCTGGTTGTTGGCCATTCGGACCCATCTGTTCTCCTCCCGCAAGGAGTTGTTGAGCAGTGTCGCTACATCACGATCTTGATCGTCCGCTCTTCGCGAGCATCCCGGATGAGCACTTCGGTTCCGGGAGTTTGGAGCGCCTCCAGCACCACCAGCCCGACCTTGAGGGCACTCTTCATCAAGTCGGTGGTCGAGGTGCCATGGCGCTCGGCCATCTCAGAGAGTCTCCGAACCAACTCCTGGGGAAGAAGCAAGTTACGCCGGACCTTCTCTGTTCCTGCCGCCGGCATGCTTAGTCCTCCTTGTTGTCGTTGGCTCCGCCGCACGTCCCCGTGCAGCAGCCGGTGGGCTGGCTGTCGCCCTCCCCCGAGCGGCGGATCTTCTGGTTGGCGCCGCCGCCGGTGAATACCGAGGCTGCGAACGCGCCGATCGTCTCGTGGCAGGGGTGCATCGCAATCGTCTGCATGGTCGACTTCCGGTTCGAGGTGTTTGCCGCCTGAGGAGACAATCTCCCCGGGCTCCTTTTTTCCGTGGATTTGCGGGATCCGCGGATTGCTCGTCGCCCTTGCCGGGGGCGTTGGTCCGAGTGATTCAACCTCCTTTCTTGTTCAGCGCCAGAAACCTTCCGATCGCCTTACCTTCGACGTGCCAACGAGATAAGCATACAGTGTGCCACCAGTGTGCGCCTGATGTGTTGACCTTGTGCTTTTCATGTGCTGTAAAATTGCAGGTATTGTGTATTAATCAGGCTAAACCAAGCACCATACAGGCACGTAAGGTAACGAAATTAATACCCGGACAATGAAGATGCCCCGGTTCCATAACCGAGGCACAAAGGGCGATCTACTCTCAGTCCTGTGTAAACGGGGCTCCTCCTCAAAATCCTTGAATCCCCCGAAAATTCGGCAGTTCGCGTAGATCACCGCCCGCCCTCGTCCTCCCGGACGATCCCCTTGGGTGCAGTGCGCTAGCGCGTTACCACCTCGCTTCTTCCATCGACATCACTGCACCACGCGCCGCACCTCGCCGAGGCCGACGGCGGCGCCGCCGCGGCGGGGGTCGCTGGCGCCGGTAACGTAGCCGTTGGGGAGCACGATGATGGTCTGCAGGTCGCCCTGGTAGCCTTCGCGCTCGGCCATGGCGTGGCCCATCTGGCGCAGGCGCGCCACGGTGCTGTCTTCCAGGCCGCGGCGCTCGAAGCGCAGGGTGTCGGGGAGGTGCTGGTGGTGCAGGCGCGGCGCCAGCTCGGCGGTGGCCACGTCCATGTCGAAGTCCACGATGTTGCTCACCATCTGCGCGATCGAGGTGATGATCGTCGACCCGCCGGGCGTCCCCGTCACCGCCCGCAGCCGCCCGCGGCCGTCCAGGATGATGGTGGGCGTCATCGCCGAGAGCATGCGCTTGCCGGGGGCGATGGCGTTGGCGGCGCCCTGCACCAGGCCGAACTGGTTGGGCACGCCGGGCTTGGCGGTGAAGTCGTCCATCTCGTTGTTCATCACGATCCCCGCCCCCGCCACGGTCACCCCGCTGCCGTAGAGCGAGTTGAGCGTCGTCGTCACCGCCACCGCGTTGCCGAGGCCGTCCACGATGGAGTAGTGCGTGGTGTTCGTCCCCTCCGCCGGCGGGGCGCCCAGGCCGGGGGCGATGGCGGCGGAGGGCGTGGCGCGGTCCAGGTTCAGGGTGGCGCGGCGGCTGGCGGCGTACGGCTCCGAGATCATCCGCGCCACGGGCTGCGGGACGAAGTCGGGGTCGGCCAGGTAGGCGTTGCGGTCGGCGTAGGCGCGCCGCGCGGCCTCGGTGAACAGGTGCACGTAGCGGGGCGAGAGGAAGCCGGCGGCCTTCAGGTCGTACCCCTCCAGGATCTTCAGCATCTCCGCCATCGTCGCCCCGCCGGACGAGGGCGGCGGCATGGAGATGATGGTGTTGCCGCGGTAGGTGAAGCGGAGCGGCTCGCGCCAGACGGCGCGGTAGCGGGCCAGGTCGTCGCGCGTCATCACGCCGCCGCCGCGTTGCATCTCGGCCTCGATCAGCTCGGCGGTGCGCCCGCGGTAGAAGCCGTCGGCGCCGTTCTGCTGGATGCGGCGGAGCGTCTGCGCCAGGTCGGCCTGCACCAGCCGGTCGCCCACCAGCAGGAGCCGCCCCCCGGGGGCGAAGATGCGCTGGGTTTCGGGATAGCGGTTGAGGATCTGCTGGTTGCGGCGCATCGACCCGGCCAGCCGCTCGTGGATCACGATCCCCTCGGCCAGGTTGATCGCCGGCTGCACCAGCTCGGCCCACGGCAGCTTGCCGAAGCGCTTGTGCGCCTCCCACATCCCCGCGACCGAGCCGGGGACGCCGCTCGCCAGGTGGCCGACCAGCGACAGCGTGTCGCTGACCGTGCCCCGCGCGGTCAGGTACATGTCGCGCGTGGCCTTCTGCGGCGCGGCCTCGCGGAAGTCGAGCGAGGCGACGGTGCCGTCGGCCATGCGCACCACCATGAAGCCGCCGCCGCCGATGTTGCCGGCCTCGGGGTTCACCACCGCCAGCGCGAAGTGCACGGCCACCGCCACGTCCACCGCGTTGCCGTTGCGGCGCATGATCTCGGAGCCCACCTCGCTGGCCACGCGGTCGGTGGTCACCACCATCCCGCGCGCGGCCACGGTGGGCGCGATCGAGCCGCGCTGCATCTCCCACCCCCGCGGAAACAGGAGCGTGGTGTCGGGCGGGGCGGCGGCGCCGCGCGGGCCGACAGGCTGACGGGGTGCGCTGGAGGCCAGCAGCAGCGGCAGGAGCGGAAGCAGCGCACGGCGGAGCAGCATCGGTGCGACCTGGGCCTGGGCGGTGTGGGTGTCGATCGGGGGCGATGCGTGGATAGTGCGCTCCGGCGCCGCGCGGGGCAACCGTCAGCCGGGCATGGGACGGTTCCGCGGACGACCGAACAGCGTCTCTCGCACCACGGACGGCGAACTGCGGATCTCCTCTCCCCCGAGGATCACGCATTCCGAAATTCCGGAGTATGCGAGTAAACTCGCCGCTACAACGGCACACAGTCCGCCTTCGCGGACTTCAACAGCGATTTGCGCTGGTCGACGGGGCCCAGCACTCGGTTTGAGGTGGCGAATCATCCATGGCGTCGGTCGAGGCGGAACCCGATCTATCGCTCGGGCGCGGAGTAAAAATCCCTCAGTCGCCGCCATAAATCTTTGCTAGCTAAGATGTTAGTGCGGCGGCGCCCTCAGGATGACATCGACTGTCTCAACGAAGATGCAAAGAGGCCCGGGAATCGCTCCCGGGCCCCTTTCTACATTCCTGACGACCTGCGCGGTGATGTGGCGATTCTACGAAACGCACTCGCGCACTAACGCACCCACGCACCTGTGCGGTCTCAGAACATGTCGCTCGAGCCGAAGCTGTAGCCGCCACCCTTGCCCTTGGACGGGCGCTCCGGCTTGGCGCGCGAGTAGGTGCCGGTGTCGGCGCGCGAGATCTTGCGGTGCGCGGCGAGGCCTTCGAGCAGCAGCTCGGCGGCAGCCACGGTGTGCCCCATGTCGTCGCCGTCGAACATCTCGGCATCCTCCAGCGCGCCCACCAGCCCCGGCACGCCCTGCAGCCCGGCGAGGCACGCCTCGGCCGAGGCGCCGTCGCTGATCTGCAGCACGCCGCCGTGGTCGAAGTGCTCGATCACGGTGTCGAGCGTCTCCGCGTCCCAGATGCGGTCGAAGATGTCGCGCGCGGCGGCGGCGATCAGGTCGCGGGCGATGGTGTCGGCGCCCTGCAGCTCGCCCTCGTACTCCAGCTCCATCTTCCCGGTGATGGACGGCAGCGCCGAGTAGACGTCGGCCACGCGCGGCACGATGCGCCCCTCGCCGGCGCTCAGCGCGCGGCGCTCGGCGTTGCTCACCGCGGTCTCCATCACCGAGATCGGCATGCGCTGGCTCACGCCGCTGCGCCGGTCGACGCGCTTGTCGTCGCGCGCCAGGAACGCCACGCGCTCCACCAGCTCGGCGATGAACGGCGGCACCTCGATCGACAGCCCGTCGCGCGCCACCCACGCCTCCTGCGCGGTGATCTCCATCCCCTCCTCGGGGGTGCGCGGGTAGTGCGTCTGGATCTCGGCGCCGATGCGGTCCTTGAGCGGGGTGATGATCTTGCCGCGCGCCGTGTAGTCCTCGGGATTCGCGCTGAACACCATCATCACGTCCAGCGGCAGGCGCACGGGGAAGCCCTTGATCTGCACGTCCCCTTCCTGCAGCACGTTGAAGAGGCCCACCTGCACCTTCCCCGAGAGGTCCGGCAGCTCGTTGATGGCGAAGATCCCGCGGTTGGCGCGCGGCATCAGCCCGAAGTTGATGGTGAGCTCGTCGCTGAGCAGGTGCCCGCCGCGCGCCGCGCGGATCGGGTCCATGTCGCCGATCAGGTCGGCCACGGTCACGTCGGGCGTGGCCAGCTTCTCCACGTAGCGCCGGTCGCGGGGCACCCACTCCACCGGCGTGTCGTCGCCGTGCTCCTCCACCAGCAGCTTGCCGTAGCGCGAGATCGGCTTGAGCGGATCGTCGTTCACCTCGCTCCCCGCCAGCACGGGGAGCTCGGGGTCGAGCAGCTCAACCAGCTGGCGGAGGATGCGGCTCTTCGCCTGCCCGCGCAGCCCCAGGAGGATGAAGTTCTGCCGCGCCAGCACGGCGTTCACGATCGAGGGAACGACGGTGTCCTCGTACCCCACGATCCCGGGGAACAGCGGCTGCCCGCAGCGCAGCCGCGCGATCAGGTTGTGGCGCAGCTCCTGCTTCACGGAGCGCGTCTGGTAGCCGCTTTCGCGGAGGTCGCCGAGTGTGGCCGGGCGTTGGGGCATGCGTCGTTCCTTCGGTGTGGTCGATTGCGTCGCGCGGAGGCGGGCTCCGGGCGATTTCCAGGCATCGTCAACCGGTGCGCCAGTGCGCTTCTGCCCTCCGCGCGGACGGAAGCGCACTCGCGCACCCGTTCCCACGCACTCACGCACGTGTTAGGGGCGCCCGCGCCGCGCGCCTGCGCCTACTCCGGCACCACCAGCGCGATCCCGTCCGGGTGGCGCAGCATGCGCGGGAGGATGCGGGGGACCGGGGCGTCGGCCATCCAGGCGCGCACCTGCTCCCACGTGCCGTATTCCGCCAGGCGACGCAGGGTGTGCACCGTGGGCGGGAGCATCTTCATCTCCCCCGCCGTGAAGCGCGCCACGGCGTCGGCCGGGCGCAGCCACTCGGCGTCGGTCAGCTCGGTGTCGTTCACCGTGCACTGGGCGCCGGCGGGGGCGTGCGCGGCGAAGAAGCGCGTGTCGTAGCGGCGCGGCTCCGGCTCGGGGGTGATCCAGTGGGCGATGTAGATGAGCTCGCCGCCGCTGAGGCACAAGCCGTTGCCCACCACCACGTCGCGCAGGTTCACCACCTGGTTCAGCAGCGCGCGGCGTGCCACGTCCAGGCTCTGCGCCGAGTTGGCGTGCGGCGAGTACAGGCCGTCGGCGCGCGCCAGCAGGATCCCCGTCTCCTCGAACGCCTCGCGGAGGGCGGCGGCCACGTAGCCCAGCGCCTCGCCCGCGTCCACCAGGCCCAGCCGGCGCGCCCACTCGCCGGGCGTGGGGCCGTCCAGCCGCTCCAATAGCCCGCCGTCGCGGTCGCCCTCGTCCACCACGCCGCCGGGGAACACCCACGCGCCCGCCGCGAAGCCGCTGCGCTTGTGGCGCCGCAGCAGCAGCACCTCCAGGCCGCCCTCCGCGTCGCGCAGCAGCACCACGGTGGCGGCCGGGCGCGGCTCCACCGTCTTCCGCGCTGGGTCGTCAAGCGTCTCCTGGAACCCCGCCGGGAGCGCCTCGGTGGGGATCACGAAGAGGTTGGGGTCGCTGGTGGCGCGGCGCGCGGCACTGGCCGCGGACTGCGGGCGTGGATCGGTCACGCGAGTGCCTTCCAATGTTTGTTTCGGGTCGGATCTCAACCTTAGCGCGCCGCGCCGGGGAAGGCAATCGGCTGGAGGGCGATTACGGCAGCAAAGACGCGGCTGAGGGGGCGGTGGGAGAGACGGAGCGGCGGGCCTTGGGCGATGTGTATCGAGGGGACTGGGAGATATCTGCGCGACGCGGGCGGGGCCCCCACCCGAAGAAACGCGGACGGTACGGCTGTCCGCGTTTCATCGACCTCCCCCCAAAACGACTGGCAAAACGACTGGGGGAGGTAACGGCAACAGGCCCAGCATCGAGAAATGGAAGCGGCGCCCCGGCTTGGCCGGGGCGCCGCTCGCATTCTCGCAACAGACGAAGGGTCCTTCGCGGACCTACCGTTTCGCGATCACGCCGCGGCCGCTGTAGCGGTCGAAGCCGACGCCGAGGACGTGGCGGGAGTAGCCGTTCTCGGGGTTGCGGCCGCGGCGCAGGTCGCGGTCCACGGCGCCGTCTCCGCGGTTGTAGGCGAGCAGGGCGAGCTGCAGGTTGCCGTCGTACTTGTCGATCAGGATGTGCAGGTAGCGGAAGCCCACGCGCAGGTTGGTCCGCGGCGCCAGGATGCGGCCCTCGTGCGTGAGGCTGCGGTCCAGCCAGCGCGCGGTGCCGGGCATGAGCTGCGTGAGGCCCAGCGCACCGACGCGGCTGCGCGCCCGCGGGTTGAAGGCGCTCTCCACGCGCACCAGCCGGAACGCGAGGTCGGGGTCGATCCCCTCCTCCTGCGCGGCCTGGTGGATCTCGCGCGCGAGGTCGCTGCCGATGCGGTAGCGCAGCGCGAAGGCCAGCGGGCCGCCGTTCAGCTCGCGGAAGCGCCGCGCCTCGTCGCGCATCCAGCTCCAGAACTCGCGCGAGAAGGTGCGCTCGGGCTGGCGCGGCGCGGCGTGCGCGCTGTCCACCCGCACGCCCACCAGCCGCGGCGCGCGCTGCTGCGAACCGAGCGGAGCCATCGAAGCCACCAGCAGCACACCGCACATCGCCGCCGATGCAGGGCGCCGCAACGCGCCGAAGCGCGGGCGCCGGGTCGTATCCGTCGTGCCCAAAATCTTCACCTCCATCCGGGATTGGGGGCCGTACGGGGCGCCAACCTGCCACGCGCTCCGCCCCCCGTCAACCCCGCGCCCCCCGCGCAACGACATGCGTTTGCACGAGATGCCGCGCCACGCTTGAGGAATCGGGTGAGATGAAGGCGCGGTTAAGCATGGCTTCGAACCGATCTTCGCTGCCCGGCAGGGCGAATGAATTCGCTGCAACAACGACACGAAGTCCGCCTTCGCGGCGCCTTCGCGGACTACTGTCTTCGGAGCAGCCGCGAGTCGGGTGCGCGCAAGAAATGCCCGCTCAACCGCGATGTAGCTCCGGGTGAGCCGAAGGAGCCGGCGCAAAGCGCCCAAGGTCCCTCTCCTGCAGTTCGGGAGAGGGACAGCCGCGCAGCGGCAGGGTGAGGGCCCGCGGCGTCGCGGGCGTGCGATCAGCTCGATTGCTCCACCGAGCCCCGGCGATCGGCCTCGGCCGCACATCCCCCAACGAAACCGGGGGAGAGGGCCATCGCCGCCTCCCCCGCATCACTCCCTCGCCGGACCGCCGGTCAGTAGATGTAGACCGGGGTGCCGAGGGGCACGTTTTCGTACATCCACTTGATGTCGTCGCGGAGCATGCGCAGGCAGCCGTGGCTGGCCGCGTCACCCACCGAGCGCTCGTTGTCGGTGCCGTGGAAGTAGTAGCCGTCGTACATCTCCAACTTGGCGTAGCCCAGCTTCCCGCGGTACTGCCGCTGCGGGCTCCCCCAGGGCGGGATGATCACGTTGCCGCCGCGGATCGGCACCTGCCCTGCCGGGTAGCCGGCCAGCGCATTGGGCGACGCGTTGCTCATGTCGACCAGCCCCAGGCCGTTGTTGCGCGCGACCTCCACGTAGTGCCAGTTGGGCGGAACCCAGACCGGGTCCAGCTCCTTGTGGGTGATGGTCATCTTGCCCCGCGGCGTCTGGAAGCGCTTGGTCACGCCGCCGATCACCACCGTCTTCCCCGAGCCCACGGCCACGGGGGCCTTGTAGAGCGTGTCGTTGCCCTTGATGTAGAGCACGCGCCGCTCGGCCAGCGACACCACCAGGTACGGCTTGTCCTTGGGGACGAGCTGGTTCTCCTTCTCGGCGAGCGCCCGCTCGCGCGCCGCCACCGCCTGCGTGCGGGCAACCTCCTGCTCCCGCACGAAGGCCAGCGAGCGCTGGTCGCGGCTGTACACCATCTCGGCCACGCGCCGCTCCAGCCGCGCGTTCACCGCCCAGGCGCTGGTGGCGGCGAACAGCCCCACCGCCATCAGCATGCACAGCACGAGGGCCACCACCGCCTTCTTGTGGTCGTGCGCGATCCGCCTGAAGCGCCCCGGGGGCGTGTAGTCGCGCCGGTCCTCGATCCCCGTCCGCGTGATTCTGGCCATCCAGCTCACTCCTCTTGAAGTCCCTGCGTCACGCCCATTCCCCCCACGTCCCGAAATCGTCCCGACCTGCCCGTCGGTAGATCTAGATCGTCAGTAGATGTAGACCGGCGTGTCTTCCTTCACCGCGTCGAAGATCGACGCCAGGTCGCGCGCCCGGGCCATGAACCCGGCCGGGATCACCGCGTCCTTCAGCGGCCCGGCCTGGGGCTGGCTGTAGATCTGCGTCCCGTCGTCCAGCGTGATCTGGTAGGCGCCCATCCCGCCGGCGACCCGCCGCTCGCCCTCGGGGGGCACCGGCTGGCCGCGGCTCACGTACACCCACTCGGGGATGGTGACCGTCGCGTTCTGCTTGCGGTCGGCGATGTGGCGCTCGCCCATCCCGGCCACGAAGCGCCAGCTCCGCCCGTCCGCCGCGCGGATGATGGAGTCGGGGCCGATGGCCAGCCTCGCGCGGCGCAGCGTGGCCCGCCCCTGCCGCAGCTCGAGCACCGAGTCCTTGAGCACGATGGCCAGGTGGCGCTTGTTGGTCTGCAGCGACTTGATGCGCATGTCGCGCTGCAGCACGGCGATGGCGAGCTGCGTGCGTTGCTCGCGGTGCTTCAGCAGCTCGTCGCGCGTGCGACGCTGCTCGGCGGTCATGCGCGCGGAGATCTGCGCCGCCTCGCGGTTGTAGCGCGGGATGCGGTACGCCACCCCCGCCGCCGCGATCACCAGCAGCGAGATCAAAGTCACGCTGCCCCAGAAGAACACCGGGTGCTCGCGCCTGAAGCCCTCCCGCCGGGGTGCCGATTCGTCCATCGCTCCGTCCCGAAGTCGTTCAAGCGGTTGCAGTTGCGTTGCAGACACCGCCTCCGGTGCAAGACGCGTTCCGTTGCGTGGGCGCCTATGTGGTTGCCGCGGGCCCGTTTAGCGCCGTCTGGCGCGTACCCGGCCGGGCGCCGCATCTTCAACCCCCGCACGCGGATCGCCGCGGGCGACGAACCGATCACGGGGCTCGGCTGGCGATGGCGAGGACGTTCTGGCGGCTGGGGTGCATCTTCGCCTTCGTGGCGGTGGCGGCGGGGGCGTTCGGCGCGCATGTCCTGCGCGCGCGGCTGCCGGCGGAGCTGCTGGCGGTGTTCGAGACCGGCGCGCGCTACCAGATGTACCACGCGCTCGCGCTGCTTGCGGTGGCGCTGCTCGCCGCGCGGGCGCCCTCCGGGGCGGTGCGCGCGGCGGGATGGCTGTTCACGGCGGGGATCGTGGTGTTCTCCGGCAGCCTCTACGCGCTAGCGCTCAGCGGCGTGCGCGTGCTGGGCGCCATCACCCCCATCGGCGGGCTCTGCTTCCTCGCGGGATGGATCGCGCTCGCCACCGCGGCCGGCGGGCTGTTCATCGACCGGTGCGACTCCTGATCCGGGAGCGTCCATCTCCCGCGAGGCGCCGGGAACCGTGTCGACGCGGAACCGTCCGGATCTGCCGACCTCCGTGCCGCATCCTCCCGGGGAAGTGCTGAGGGAAGGCGGACGTAGCCTCGGCATGTGCTGAGTTATCAGTTTTTTCGAACATGGACACTACCCCGCCGATCGCACGTTCGCGGAGGATTGGTATCCCCCGATCGAGCAGTTTGCTGTAGCGGCGCGGCACAACGGCGGGATTTCCGCCCATGCACGGTGTCACCGACGGATGACGGACCCGACCCACGCGCCCGAGCCCACCTTCGCCGTCGCCACGCTCGACGACGAGCCGTTGCTGACGGAGCTGATGCGCGAGTTCTACCTGCACGAGGGGCTCGATTTCGAGCGCTCCCGCTCGCGCGAGGCGTTCCGCACGCTGGTGGGCGACCCAGCGCTGGGGCGCGTGTGGCTGATGCGCGTGGGCGGGGAGACGGTGGGCTACGCCGCGGTGACGGTGTGCTATTCGCTGGAGTTCGCGGGGCGGTACGCGCTGGTGGACGAGCTGTACGTGCGCGAGGGCTGGCGTGGCCGCGGCATCGGCGCGCGGGCGCTGGAGCTCGCGGCCGAGGCGTGCCGCGAGCTGGGCGTGGCGGCGGTGCGGCTGGAGGTGGACACCGGGAACACGCGTGCGATGGCGCTCTACGGGCGCCTGGGATTCGAGCTGCAGGAGCGGTACATGATGAGCCGGTGGATCGCGTGAGCGACGAGATCGGAACGCGCCTCCCCTCCATCCGCATCCCCCCGCCGGGGCCGGAGTCGCGGCGGCTGGCGGCGTCGCTGGCGCGGGTGGAATCGCCCAACGTGACCTACCTGGGCGACGACTTCCCCGTCTTCTGGGACGAGGCGAAGGGCGCCAACGTGCGCGACGTGGACGGCAACGTCTACGTGGACCTGACCGCCGCCTTCGCCGTGGCCGGGCCGGGCCACGCGCACCCGCGCATCGTGGCCGCCGTGCAGGCGCAGGCGGCGAAGCTGCTGCACGGCATGGGCGACGTGCATCCCCCGGCCATCAAGGTCGACGTCCTCCGCGCGCTCGCGCAGGCCGCGCCCGGCGGCCTGCACCGTGCCGTGCTCGCCAACTCCGGCGCCGAGGCCGTCGAAGCGGCGCTGAAGACGGCCGCGATCGCCACCGGCCGGCCGCGCGTCCTGGCCTTCCACGGCTCGTACCACGGCCTCACCTACGGCGCCCTCGCCGCGTCGGGGCGCGAAGACTTCCGCGCGCCGTTCGCCGCGCAGCTCCCGAACACGGCCGTCTTCGCGCCCTACCCGTACGCCTACCGCTCGCCCTTCGGCCGCGATCCGGACGAGGTGGGCGACGCGGTGCTGCGCTACGTCGAATACCTGCTCGACACGCCGGGGACCGCGAGCGAGGGGATCGGCGCGATCCTGGTGGAGCCGGTGCAGGGCCGCGGCGGCGACGTGGTGCCGCCGGACGGCTTTCTCCCCGGCCTGCGGCGGATCTGCGACCAGCGCGGGCTGCTGCTGATTTTGGACGAGGTGTACACCGGCTTCGGGCGGACGGGGCGCTGGTTTGCCTGCGAGCACTGGGGCGTCACGCCGGACCTGCTGGTGGTGGGCAAGGGATTGACGGGGGGGATGCCGTTCGCCGCCTGCATCGGCACCGACGCGGTGATGGAGGCGTGGCCGAAGTCCACCGGCGAGGCGATCCACACCTCCACCTTCCTGGGGCACCCGCTGGGCTGCGCCGCCGCCATCGCCTCCATCGACGTGCTCCGCGACGAGGGCCTGGTGGAGCGCTCGGCGGAGGTGGGCGCGCGCATCCTCGCGCGGCTGCGGGAGATGACGGCCGACAACCCGCGCGTGGGCGAGGCGCGCGGGCTGGGGATGATGATCGGCATCGAGCTGGTGCGCGACCGCGACAGCCGCGAGCCGGCGCCGGATCTGGCCGGCCGCGTGGTGATCGACACGCTGCGCCGCGGCGTGCTCACGCTGGGCGGCGGCATCCACGGCAACGTCCTCTCGCTCTCCCCGCCGTTCGTCATCACCGACGAGCAGGTGGAGAGCGCGCTGGAGGTGCTGGGGGAGGCGCTGGAGAAGGTGAGGTAGGGCGGCGCCGCGGGGCCCTCTCCCTGGCGCCTGGCGGCGCCTGTCCCTCCCCCAAAACAACCTGGGGGAGGGACGGGGACTCGCTTCGCTCGTGGCTCGTTCGGGCGCGGGACGGGCTGAACGCGCGGGGCGAGGTCACGTGGGGCCAGTCGCGCGGCCCATCACCCCGGCCGAGCCACAGCCGGTAGTCCGCGAAGGCGGACTTCGTGTCGTTGTTGCAGCGAATTCATTCGCCCTGCTGCACTTGGAAGCATCCCCTTCGCACCGAAGCCAACCGACGCCGCCAGACGCACCGAGGGCCTTCCCCCCATCTCGGGAGAAGGCCCTCTCGTCGTATCGAGCTCCGGTGCGAGCCGCGCGTCAGTTCCGCGCGGCGGCCTGGGACTGGCCCTGCTGGATGCGGATCAGGCGCGCCTGCAGCATGCGGCCGCGCTCCAGGAGGCGGTCGGTCTCGGGCTCCACGCCCAGCATGCGCTGGTGAAGCTGCTGCTCGATCTGGCGCGCGCGGGCGGCGATGGCGGGCTGCTGCATCACCTGCTGCTGCGCGCGCATGAAGCGCTGCTGGATCGGCGCCAAGTCGGTGTTGAGCTGCTGCAGCGTGCGCGTGTCGCGGCGCTGCTGGGCGGCGGCGGCCTGCTGCTGCATCGCCTGCACGCGCGTGGCCAGCGCGTCCAGCCCGGGATCCACCCGCAGCATGGCGGCCTTCACGTCGCGCATGAACGCCTCCTGCGAGCTGCGCAGCGCGGCGTCCTGCATCACGCGGTTGTGCACCGTCTGCAGCCGCGCCTGGATGCGCTGCAGCTCGGCGATCATCTCGCGCGCGCTGGCGCCGGACGACGCGGCGGGGGCGGCGGCGCGGGCGTTCAGCACGCGGGAGCCCGCCTGGGCGCCCAGCGTGGCCGGAATCATCATCGCCGCGGAGAGCGCCGCGGCGCGCAGCATTCGGTTCGTCAAACGGATCTCCATGCCTGGCCGAGCGCATCGCCGGCCCGTGGAAGCAGGGCGCCGCGCCCGTCCCAACCGAGCGCGGCGCCGTCTACAACCCCGCAAAGCGCCGCGTGTTTCAATCCGCCGCGCCCGCGCGTCGATCCGCTACAGCGCCCCCGCGCTGTCCCCCGGCGCCGGCGGCGGCGGGGGAGGCGGGGGCGGCGGCGGCGATCCGCCCGTCCCCGTCCCGCCCGACGAGCGGCCCTCCACCGGGGTGCCGATCACCCGCGGCTCCCGGCGCGACCCGCCCTCGCGCTGCCCCTCCGACGACACCGGCGGCTCGCCGGCCAGCGGCGGCGGCTCGCGCCGCCGCGGCGGCTCGCGTGGCTGCGGCGGGGGCGCGTACGGGTCTTCCACGTTCCCCGGCAGCGGCGTGGCGGGCGGCACCCCGGCGGTGCCCTGCCGGCGGCGCTGGGCCTCCAGCTCGGGCCAGTCGATCCCGCGCCGCTCCAGGTCCGTCGTCCCCCCCATCCCCACCGTGTCGGTGTACGCCCAGGCGCCCGCCTCCTCGTCGCGCCACAGGCTGTCGCCCGCGAGGTCCGGGTAGGGCGCCGACGGGTAGCACGCCTGCCGCACCGGCGCCGAGCGGATGAAGTACTCCGTGTACGGCTGCCCGCTCCCGGGGCACGAGGCGTCGATCGCCAGCCCGGTGCGCCGGTCCACCTGCGCGCTCACCACGCCGCCCGGCTGCGCCCAGGCCGCCGGCATGCGCCGCTGCTGGTAGATGCGGTTCATGATGCGCGCCCACACCGGCCCCGCCAGCGACCCGCCCGAGGCGTTGCTCACGATGGTCGACGGCTTGTCGAAGCCGAACCACACCGAGGCCACCAGGTCGGGGGTGTACCCCACGAACCAGACGTCGGTGGCGCCGTTGGTGGTGCCCGTCTTTCCCGCCGCGGGGCCGCGGAAGCCCGCCGCGCGCACCGGCGTGGCGGTGCCGCGGTCCACCACGTCGCGCAGCATGCTGGTGAGCACGAACGCCGCCTCGGGCTCCATCACCCGCGACTCGGCCCCCGTCTCGGGCTCCCACAGCACGTTCCCCTCGGTGTCCTCCACGCGGCGGATGAAGTGCGGCGTCACCAGGATCCCGCCGTTGTCGAAGGCGGCGAAGGCGCGCACCAGCTCC
>DASQLJ010000756.1:0-11386 GCA_035630095.1 Longimicrobium sp. | reverse complement strand
CGAATCGCACAGGCAGGATCGACCGTGAAAGTGATCGTCGCGGCGGTGGGGCGGGCGAAGGGGCCGGCCGCGGAGCTGATCGCGGAGTACGAATCGCGCGCGAAACGCTACTTCCCGCTCGATGTGGCGGAGGTGAAGGAGGAGGCCTTCCGCCGCCCCGGAGACGCCGCGCGCGTCCGCGACGAGGAGGGGAAGCGGCTGCTGGCGCGCGTCCCCGCCGGCGTGGAGATCGTCGCGCTGCACGAGACGGGAGCGGCGTGGACGTCGCAGCGGCTGGCGGACTGGCTGGCCGAGCTGGCCGTGCGCGGGAGCCCCGGCGCGGCGTTCGTCGTGGGCGGCGCCTACGGGCTCTCGGACGAGATCCTGCGGCGCGCGCGGCACCAGCTCGCGCTGGGCGCCTTCACCCTGCCGCACGAGCTGGCGCGTCTCATCCTGGCCGAGCAGCTCTACCGCGCCGGCACCATCCAGCGCGGCGAGCCGTACCACAAGGGCCGCGATTGACGGCGGGCTCCCCATCATCCCACGATCTCCAAACAGCGAATCTCACACGGAGCAACGGAGGGAACGGAGGAACTGCGCGCGTTTCCCTCCGCTTCCTCCGTTGCTCCGTGTGACCCCAATGAGATCTCTCCCGCGCATCTGCGCTGAATGGGGGCGGAGGGTTTGCGGTTTCGGGCTCGCGGCCCGAATTTAGTTCAGCGGTGTACCGATTCGACGTGGCGATTGCCGGCGGGGGCGTCCGGGGTGTAACCTGTCGACATGAACACGGTCGACACGCCGGATCCCGACTGGTTCCAGGACTGGTTCGGCGAGGACTACCTGGAGCTGTACCCGCACCGCGACGACGACGAGGCGGAGCGGGCGGTGGCGCTGATCGCGCTGCACGCGGGGCTGGAGCGCGGGGCGGCGGTGCTGGACTTGGCGTGCGGCGCCGGGCGGCACGTGGAGCACCTGCGCGACCTGGGCTTCCGCGCCTGCGGGCTGGACCTGTCGCACGGGCTGCTGGCCGTGGCGCGGGAGGACGGGCTGCCGGTGGTGCGCGGCGACATGCGCGAGCTGCCGGTGGGGAGCGGGCGGGTGGCGATGGTCACCAGCTTCTTCACCTCGTTCGGGTACTTCCCCGACGAGCAGGACGACGAGCGCGTGCTGGCCGAGATCCGCCGCGTGCTGCGGCCCGGCGGGCTCTTCGCGGTGGATTTCCTGAATGCCGAACGCGTGCGCGCCGAGCTGCGCCCGCGCGACCAGGTGGAGCTTGGACGCCGCCGCGTGGTGCAGACGCGCGAGCTGCTGGAGGGGGGACGGGTGGTGCAGAAGACGATCGAGATCTACGAGCAGGGCAAGCGCCAGCCGCGCGTCTTCCACGAGCGCGTGCGGCTCTACGGCCCCAGCGAGCTGGGGATGATGCTGGAGCGGGCGCGCATCGAGCCCTTCGCCACCTTCGGCGACTACGCCGGCGGCCCGCT
The DNA here is from genome assembly GCA_035630095.1 of Longimicrobium sp. Lineage (GTDB taxonomy): Bacteria > Gemmatimonadota > Gemmatimonadetes > Longimicrobiales > Longimicrobiaceae > Longimicrobium. Next base: position 9,923 of record DASQLJ010000756.1, on the reverse strand, counting down.
GGGTCCCCACGCCCCCCGCGTGATCCTGATGGGGAGGGCGCTCTGAGCCTCCACGTGCACGTCGAGCGGGTGCGCGGCACCCGGCTGGTGCAGGACTACCTGTCCGGCGCCCCCCGCGCCGCGGGCTTCTACGAGGGCAACCCCGCCGACCCGCGCGCCTGGCGCGCCAAGCTCGCCGAGGTGCAGGCGCGCTTCGGCCGGGCCGAGCGCGAGCGGGCGGCCGCGGCGCTCACCCCCACCTCCGACAGCGCCGCCGAGCGCCTGCGCCGCTTCGTGGAAGAGGGCGGGGCGATGGTGACCACCGGCCAGCAGGCCGGCCTGTTCACCGGCCCGCTGTACACCATCCACAAGATCCTCTCCGCCATCCGCCTGGCCGAGGCGCTGGAGCAGTCCCTCGGCGTGGTGGTGCTCCCCGTCTTCTGGGCCGCGAGTGAAGACCACGACTTCGCCGAGGTCAACCACGCCTACGCCACCGCCGCCGACGGCGAGCTGCGCCGCGTCTCCGTCGCCGCTTCCACCCGCGTCGCCGTGCCGATGAGCGAGATGCGGCTGGGCGCGGACGTCGACGCCGCGCTGGCCGCCTTCGCGCAAGGCGTTTCGGGGGATGGGGATGCGGGCGCGTCCATGGCCCTGCTGCGCGACGCGTACCGCCCGGGCGCGACGGTGGCGGACGCGTTCCGCGCGGCGATCGCGGCGCTCTTCGCCGGCTTCGACCTGCTGGTGACCGACGCGGCCGACCCGGCGCTCAAGGCCGCGTCCGCCGACGTGCTGCTGGGCGAGCTGGCGAACGCCGCCACGCACGAGCGGCTGGTGGGCGAGCAGACGGCGGCGCTCGGGGCGGCGGGCTACACCACGCAGGTGACCATCGTCGAGGGCGCGACCAACGTCTTCTGGCACGGGCCGGCGGGGCGCGAGCGGCTGTACCGCGACGGCGAGGGTTTCGAGGCCAGGGACGCGCGCCGGCACTTCACGCTCGACGAGCTGCGCGCCGTGCTCGCGGCGGACCCGCGGGCGCTCAGCCCCAACGTGTTCCTGCGGCCGGTGGTCGAATCCGCCGTCTTCCCCACGCTGTCGTACGTGGGCGGCCCGGCGGAGACGGCGTACTTCGCGCAGGTGCGGCCGCTGTTCGCGGCGTTCGGCATCCGCGCGCCGGTGGCGTTCCCGCGCTTCGGCGCCACCATCGTCCCCCCCGAGGTGGCCGCCGCCCGCCGCCGCGCCGGGATCGACGACGACGAGCTGCGCCTCCCCGCGCACGAGCTCTGGGAGCGTGTCGCCCGCCGCCACATGCCCGCCGAGCTGTCGGCGCGCGTGGATGCGCTGCGGCGCGCGCTGGTGGACGGCTTCGGCGGGGTGATGGAGGTGGCCGGCGGCATCGATCCCAACCTGGACCCGGCGGTGGGCGGGCGGCGCAACCGGGCGCTGCTGGAGGTGGGGAAGGCCGAGCGCACCATCGTCCGCCACTTCAAGCAGCGCCACCGGGCGCTGCAGCGCGATGTCCGCCTGGTGCACAACCACCTGCGCCCGCTGGGGATCCCGCAGGAGCGCGCGCTGACGGTGTTCCAGTACCTCGCGCGCGATCCCGCACTCCTGCGGCGCCTCGCGGACGGGATGATCGTGGAGATGGCGCCCGAGCCCCAACCCGCCGAGCCGGTTTCGACCGCTGGAGATTGAGCAACCCACGCCGCGGAGCGAGATTGCGGGCGGCGTGGCACGTCGACCAGGCGCATCCGCAGCCCGTCGATCGCGTCGATCTCGGCACGTTCGTCACACCGGGTCGCCAGTGTGACCGAGAACGCGCCGTCCTTCCGCTCCGTCGCCCATCCCTCGCCGCCCCCTGATCCAATGAAACTCCGCGCCCTGCTCCTGGCGCTCGCTGCGGCCGTCCTGGCAACGCCGTCCGCCGCGCAGGACCGCGCCGAGGCGTGCGTCGACACCATCACCGGCAACCCGGCGATGACGGTGGCCCAGCTCCGCGCCGCCGAGAACGAGCGTTGGCCCGACCTGGGCGAGCGCGCGCAGTACCGGCTACTGATGATCGGCGAGCGCCTCGGCGCCTGGCAGCGCGAGCAGAAGCGCATCCCGCCCAGCCTCTCCGATTTCGCCGGGCCGGTGGCCGAGGTGCCCTGGCTGAGCACCTGCGACCCGTGGCTTCACCGCGTGCGCTTCACCCCGCGCGGCGACGAGTGGGAGCTGCGCTCCGCCGGCCCCGACGCCCTCTTCCACACCCCCGACGACGTGCACCGCAGGGACATGTTCCTGCGCGAAGCCCGCGCCCGGCCTGCGCCGGCGCCTCCGATTCCGGGAACGCCGGCGCCGTAGCGCCTAAATGGCGATTCTGCGCCGGGGGGCGGCGAAAGGCGATTGATGTAATCGCTGTCACCGGCTCTTGCGGACGGGTGCGGCGCTCGCGGACGGGAGCGTGCTAGTTGACGCTCCGCGACACCTCGTACCAGCGCGTGCCGTCGCGCACCAGCTTCAGCACGGCGTCGCCGGTAGAGGTGAACGACCCGGCCAGGCGGAGGTTGGTCCCGTCGCTCACGGTCGTCACCGCGTCGGTGAAGATGAGCGTCACCTCCTGCCCGGCGTAGTCGTCCAGCAGGTCGGTGATGGTGGTGGACGAGGTGTTCGCCACCTTGAACACCTCGCCCTCCGACACCGACGGCGTGGAGCTGTTGACCGCGAGCGTGGGCGGCGCGCTGGCCACCACCACGCGCTTCGCCGGCGGGTTGTCGGTCAGCAACTCCACCCGCACGCCCGCGGCGCCGCTGGAGAGGTCCACGTTGGCCAGCGCATCCGAGGCGCCCCCGCTCGGGTCGTACAGGTGCAGCCCCTCCACCCTCACGTAGCGCGCCGAGCTCTCGATCTTGATCGCCTTTCCACCCGAATGGACGGTGAAGTCCTTGGCGATGCCGCCGATCACGCGGACGTTGGTGGCCGACCCCGCCACGCGCAGCCCTACCGCGTTCGAGACGGTGGGCGTCGCGAGCGCCGGGCCCAGGATGGTCACCCCTTCCGCGCTTGCGATGTTGATCTGCGGCGTGGTCTTCTTCCCTTCGAAGTACAGGCCGTCGAAGACGAGGTTGGTGGTGCCGCTCTCCAGCTGCACCCCCGCCCCGCCGTTGGTCGACTCCACGCGGACGTTGGAGAAGACGTGGTTGCCGCCGCCGATGACGCGCATGCCCACGTTCACCGAGAAGTCGATGTCGGTGCGGAAGTTCTCCACCAGGCAGTGCGAGCACGCGCTGAGCACCAGCCCCACGTTGCCGCCGTGCACCGCCACGTCGCGGAACGCGCAGTTGATCGCGCCGTCGATGGCGACCGTGTCGGCCGTGGCGCCCCCGGGGGCGCTCGCGGTCTTCGCGCGGAAGTAGACGTTCTCGAACACGGCCTGGGCCAGCCGCTCGCTGACCTGGTTGTTCGACGGCTTGGCGTACACCAGCACCGGCCCCTCATCCGAGCGCGAGAGCTGCAGGTCCTGCAGGCGGAAGAAGGTGGTGGTCACGCCGGTGGTGAAGTTCCAGCGGACGAGCGGCTCCGTGCTGCTCAGCAGCCCCGCGGTCGCGTGCAGCGCCGTGGCGTCGGGCCCGGCGCCCACCAGCGCCAGCGTCTTCCCCCGCGGCAGCACCAGGCCGGGCGATTCGATGCGGTACTCGCCCGGCGGAAAGAAAACGATGCCGCCGCGCGCGCCGGTGGCGGTGGTGGCCGCGTCGATCGCTGCCTGGATGGCGGCGGTGTCGTCCGTGCTGCCGTTCCCCACGGCGCCGAACGCCGCGCTCCTGACGTCGAACACCTCGCCGCCGTCGTCTCGGATGGTTCCGTCCACGATCGCCATGCGCCACCTCTCCGCAGGATGTGAATTCCTGTACAGCCGGACACACCCATTTTAACCGAATAAATACCGAAACTAAAGCGGCAGCCTGCGGGTGGTCCTGCCTCGCCATCTTTGGGTCCGTGCCCCGTTGCTACAATCACACGAAGTTTGCCTTCGCGGGCTACACGCTTCGGCCTGCCGAGGTGGATTGGGCGCGAGCCGCGATCTAGCTTGCGCGCGAAGCGGCAGGGCGAGGGCCCGCGCCGCGACGCCCGTTTCGGCAGTAGATTTTCGCGGTGTGACGATCGGGCGTAGCCGTGGCCGCTTACGCCGGCCCGATCGACAGCACCTTGTCGATGCGGTAGTAGTTTGAATGCCCGGTCGCCTGAACGGCCGACTTGTGTTCCATCCGGAACATGTCGGTGCCGACTTCCACGATCTGGTAGCGGGGGTACGCACCCTCGGACGCGGGCTTGACCGAGAGCCTGATGACACCCTCATCGAACGTCGCCGTCAGGAACTTGCTCTTGAAGCTCACCAGCACTCTTTCATCGTCAGCATGGCTTCGTTCCTCCCATTTTCTCCGTTCATTGTGAAGAGAACCGGCACCTTCCAAACCCTGCATATCGAGTCGACGGCACGTCTGGCGAATGATAGACACGGTTCATCGGACGAACAAGAAAAAAGACGTTCCAGTCCCGCAATCTTGGGGCAGATCGGCCGGCATCATGTGTCTACGATGCACCCGCGCATCCTAAGCGGAGTACTGTCTCCGACCGCCGCTACGCACCCGCAAGAAATCCCGCGGCTCCCGATCCAACGTCAGCGCGAGGTGAAGTAGCCGGCGCGAAGCGGCAGGGTGAGGGCCCGCGCGAAACTCGTTGCGGCGCAACGACGTAGTACGCGCGAGGCGAGGAGTCGCGCGCGCTCCGGATCGGACCCGTTCCGGGCGCGCACTTCCCCCACCTCGGCGCTCGCGCGTAGCTTACGGGCTCCGCAGCACTCCCGGCCGCCCCACGCGGCCTCCGTCTCCCCCGATCTCCCGGAGACCTCCCGATGCTGATTGCCGCAGGTGTGCTCGTCGCACTGGTCGCGCTCTTCCTGATCGTCTCGTACAACTCGCTGGTGCGGCTGCGGTTGCAGGCGCAGAACGCCTGGAGCGACATCGACGTGCAGCTCAAGCGCCGCCACGACGTGGTGCCCAACCTGGTGGAGACGGTGAAGGGCTACGCCGGCCACGAGCGCGCCACCCTCGACAGCGTGACCCAGGCGCGCGCCCACGCGCTGGCGGTGGAGGGCGCCGGCCCCGCTGCCCGCGCCGGCGCCGAGGCCGAGCTGGGCGTGGCGCTGCGCAGCCTGGTGCTGACCGCCGAGGCGTACCCGGAGCTCCAGGCCAGCGGCGGCTTCCGCGACCTGCAGGGGCAGCTCTCGGAGCTCGAGGAGGCGCTGTCCAACGCGCGCCGCTACTACAACGCGGTGGTGCGCGAGCTGAACGCCAAGGTGATGCAGTTCCCGTCGAACCTGGTGGCGGGGATGTTCGGCGTGCAGCCGCGCGAGTTCTTCGAGGCCGGCGCCGCCGAGCGCGAGACGCCCAAGGTCAGCTTCTGAACGACTCCGGCGGGCGCGGCCGCGGCGGCAGCCGCGGCGCGCCCGCACCCGACCTCATCCGCAGATAACCCGAGACGAACGATGCGCCGAATCCTGGCCGCGCTCGCCACGCTCGCGACCCTCCTCTTCGCCGCGCACTCCGCGGCGGCGCAGGGGCGCGCGATCACGCTGACCGACTACGCGGTGGACGTGGTGATCCGCCGCGACGGCACCGCAGACGTCACCGAGGTGATCCGGGCGCGCTTCGACGGCACCTGGAACGGCATCTTCCGCGACATCGCGCTCAAGCACGAGACGGGGCAGGGGCGCAGGTCGAAGCTCGACATCGACGACGTGCGCGTGACCGACATCCAGGGGCAGGGGCTGGAGTTCTGGGACGAGAGCGGCGACAACGGCGCCCGCCGCATCCGCGTGCGCGTACCCGGCGCGTCCGACGCCACGCGCACGGTGATGATCCATTACCGCGTGCTCAACGGAGTCCGCCACTTCTTCCCCGAGGACCAGGGCGGCGAGCACGACGAGCTCTACTGGAACGCCACCGGCAACGGGTGGGCCTTCCCCATCGAGCACGCCGTCGCCCGGATCACGCTGCCCGAGGGGATGACGCCCACGCAGCAGCACGCCTACACCGGCTACGAGGGCTCCAACGCCAGCGACGCCACCGTCAGCGTCCGCGGCAGCACCGTGCACGCGGAGACCACGCGGCCGCTGGCCGCGGGCGAGGGGCTCACGCTCGCCGTCGCCTTCCCCGCCGGGGTGCTGCCGCGGCCCACCCGCGCCGAGCTGCGGCGCCAGGAGGCGGCCGGCAACTGGCCGCTGGCGCTCCCGCTGATCGCGTTCGTGCTGATGTTCCGGCGCTGGCACCGCGTGGGCCGCGACCCGCGCGAGCTCCCCGCCGTGGTGTGCTACGACCCGCCCGACGGGATGTCGCCGGCCGAGCTGGGCACGCTGGTGGACAACTGCGCCGACCTGAAGGACGTGACCAGCACCCTCATCGACCTGGCGGTGCGCGGCTACATCGGCATCGAGGAGGTGGAGACGAAGCACGTGTTCGGCCTCTTCTCCAGCAACGAGTGGGTGTTCCACCTGCGCAACCCGTCCACCGACGGGCTGCTGGAGCACGAGCGGCTCTTCCTCTCCGCCCTCTTCGCGGGCGCCAGCGAGGGCCCGGCGTGGAGCGCCGTGCGCGAGGGCGCGCGGGCGGGCGCCACGGACGCGACGGACGCGTCGTACGCCGGCGCGGGCTACGGCGACGGCGACACGGCCGTGGCCACGCAGCCGTTCGTGCGCATGTCCGAGCTCAAGCACAAGTTCTACCGGTCGATCCCCGGCCTGCAGAACGCGGTCTACGACCGGCTGATCGAGCGCGGCTACTACCTGAAGCGCCCCGACAAGGTGAAGGGCGCCTGGGCGGGGTTCGGCATCGTGGTCATGATCCTGGGCGGGATTGCCGCGGGGTTCCTGGGCGATTCGGGGATGCCGATCTTCCGCACGATTCCGCTGGCGATCGGCGGGATCGGGACCGGCGTGATCATCTTCGGCTTCGGGCTGGCGATGGCGGCGCGCACGGTGAAGGGCGCGCGGGCGCGGGAGTCGGCGCTGGGCTTCCGCGAGTTCCTGAGCAAGGTGGAGAGCGACCGCTACCGGATGATGATCACCTCGCCGGAGCTGTTCGAGCGCTTCCTGCCGCACGCCATGGCGTTCGGGGTGGAGGGTCGCTGGGCGCGCGCCTTCGAGGACCTGTACCGCCAGCCGCCCGACTGGTACAGCGGCTCGCACTACCACAACTTCAGCACCGGCAGCTTCACCTCGCACATGAGCGCGTTCAGCACCACCGCCGCGAGCACCATGTCCAGCAGCCCCAGCGGCTCCAGCGGCGGCGGCTCCAGCGGCGGCGGGTCGGGCGGCGGCGGGGGCGGGGGATGGTAGGCTAGTGCCCGGTCCCGAGTCCCCAGTCGTGCTCGGTTGATTGGGGGATGATCAAAAGGCGCGCGGACCGAAGCCCGGTCCGCGCGCCTTGGTTTTTTCGTCTGATACGGAGTGCGAAAAGTTGGTGCCGGGGCCCGAGACGGAAGAGCGGGATGTGGGCGTGTCCCTCCGCTGCGCTCCGGGCCGGGCTTCGCGCGCCGTAGGCAACGATACCGCCGTTGCCAACGGCGCCGAGCCGCCGGCGCGCCACCGTCCTCGCTCGATTCCGCGGCGATGGACGCGGGCGCGCCGGCGTCTCGGCCCTCCGGGCGCGAATCCCTCACGCAAACCGCCGTTCGCGCGTGGACGAAGTTCAGGGGGATGCGGATGAGGTGATCGATCAACGGCGCGCGGACCGAAGCTCGGTCCGCGCGCCGTTGCTTTATCGTCTGGTTGAGGCCGGTACGAAAGTCAGCACGCCAGATCGTTCGGACCAATGCGCATCGCGGTTGAAGTCCGCGAAGGCGGACTGCGTGCCGTTGTAGCCGCGAGTTCACTCGCATATTCCGCTTCGGGGTCGGTGAGGGACGCATCGTCCACCACCGAACCGGTGTCACACCCGGAACACCGCTTCGCGCGCGGAGACGAGCGCGCGGACGGCTCGTTGCGCGGCGGCGGCGGCGGCGTCCAGGTGCCAGCGCGAGAGGTCGCGGTCCTCCACCATGTTGCTGATGCCGCGCACCTCCAGGAACGGGCAGCCGTAGAGGGCCGCCACGTGCGCCAGGGCGGCGCCCTCCATCCCCTCCACGATGCCGCCGAAGCGCGCGGCCATCTCCTCGCCGCGCGCCGCCGTGCCGGAGCACGCCGACACGGTGACGAACGGGCCCACGCGCACGTGCACGCCCGCGGCGGTCAGCGCGTCGGTCGCATGCTGCACCTGCACCACGTCGAGCACGATCTCGTTGAACACGGGCTGGCCGTCCTGCTCCAGCAGGGGGATGCCGATCCCCTCGGCCGAGAGCCACCCCTGCGGCGTCTCCACCCCCTCGTCGCCGTAGACGCACTGCGAGGCGAGCGCCACGTCGCCCACCCGCAGCCCCGAGCCGGCGTACGCCCCCGCCACGCCGAAGCCGATGATCCCGCGCACCTCGCGGCGCTCCAGCAGCGCGGTGAGGCCGTGGGCGGCGTTGGTCTTCCCCATCCCCGCCGCGAACACGATCACCGGCGCGCCGTTCAGCACGCCGAAGCACGCCGTCTTGCGCCCCACCTCCATCTCCAGCCGCGATACCAGCGACTCGCGCAGCTGGCGCGACTCGAGCGGTACCGAACAGACCAGCGCGAGCGGTGCGGACACGGTGGGGGTGCCGGGTTCCGGGTGGGTTGCCGAGACGTTGCCGAGGGCGGAATTTACATGCGCGCACCGATCGCGTCCAAGGTTCTTCTCAGCCCTGCGGCCGGGCCTGCGGAAACGGTCGGCACGCGGACCCCGCTCGCGCCGGCACTCTCGAACTCTCGCACCTCGCATCGATGTCCCAACGCACCCCGGCCCCCATCCGCCGCACCGCTCGAACGTCCTTCCCTGGCGTGGCGGCGTGAGGCGGCGCACGTTCGGCGCGGCCGCGCTGGCGCTGCTCGCGCTGGCGGCGTGCACCCCGCCGCCGCGCCCCGCGCCCCCGGCGCCGGCCCCGCCGCCCGCACCCCCCGGGCCGACGCCGTTCACCGCCGCCGAGGTGTGGACCGCGCAGCCCGGCCTGGTTCTGCGCGGCGACTCGGGGGCGGTGACGCTGCCGTGGGCGTTCATGCGCATGGCCGTGCTGCGGGTGGACAGCGCCGAACTGCTGGTGCGCTGCATGGTGTGCCGCGGCTTTCCCACCGGCCGCGTGGCGAAGTCGGCCGTCGTGCACGAGGTGCGCACGCCCCTGGAGGCGCGCCAGCTCTCCCTGGCAGACTTCGCGCTGGCCGTGCGCGAGGCGGCGCGGCGCAAGGACGTGCCGGCGCTGCGGCGGGTGATGGCGCGCGATTTCGTCTACTCGCTCGACTTCGCGGAGGGGGTGCTGGAGACGGTGGCCGCGTGGCAGGGCCGCCGCGCCAGCGACCTGGACCGCCTGCCGGGGCTGCTGGACCGCGGCATCGCCAGCACCGGCGGCGGCGGCGTATGGGCCGCGCCGCCGGAGTTCGTCTCGCAGCGCGGCTACCCCGACCTGCGCGCCGGCTTTCGCCAGGGCCGCGACGGCTGGGAGTTCATCTTTCTGGTACGGCCGGAGCTGTAAACCGGGATCGAAGTCGACCACCGGCTGCGCCGATTCGCGAGGATGAAAGCGGTTCGGTGGCTGGGCGCAGGCGGAATATGCGAGTGAACTCGCCGCCTCGCCGCTACAACGGCACGCAGTCCGCCTTCGCGGACTTCAACGGCGCTCGATCGACGTGGCGGGCTGACTCCCATTCAGGCGACCACTGGCTTCGCCGATCGGGTGGTGAAAAGCGGAGCAAGGAGATGCCTGGGTCGAGCCGCGATGCTGCCGACGCGCCGGGGAGCCTCGCGCAGTTTGCGAGGCTTTTCGTAGTTGTTGCTGCGGCTTCAGCCGCCGGTCAGCGG
>DASQLJ010000755.1:0-11772 GCA_035630095.1 Longimicrobium sp. | reverse complement strand
AGGACCACGCTGGCCAGCGAGATCCACACGCTGTTCCACAGCGCCCGCACCTCCGCCGCGCTGCCGAAGAAGCGCGCGTAGTGCCGGCCGGTCACCCGCCCCGCGTCCATGAAGCTGTCGCCCAGCACGAACAGGTTGGGATACAGCACCAGCCAGACGAGGATCGCGACCACGATCCCCGCCAGCACCCACGTCCCGCGCCCGCCCTGCCGGTCTTCAGCCACTCGTCGCCCTTCGATCCCGGTTCATCATACTCAACTTCGCTCGTCTCAGGACTTTGCGAGCGTGGGTGACGTCATCCACGGCCGCTTACGTATCCTGTCCTGAAAGATTAGCTTTGTCGTCCCTCGCCCGGCCTCTCACTCTCGCCGGGCATCCGACCTCAGACAGGAGCCATCCCGATGCGTAAGATCCGCCTGGAGCTCGACACGCTGCGCGTGGAATCGTTCACCGCCAGCGACGAGGCCTCGGCCGTCCGCGGCACCGTCGACGCGCACGCGCCGACCCGCAACTGTCCACCCGCGACGGGGATGACTTTCTGCGAGACCAACTGCGAGTGCACGTTCGGCTGCCCCACCGAAGGCCCCTGCACCCAGTGAACCGGATGCAGCGCCGCGGGAGCCAGTCCCGCGGCGCTGTTCCGTTGCGTCAGGCCGATTTCGATTCCGCTTCCGGCGCGAACGCCAGCACCGCCGCGCCGTGCGCGGGCGCGACGCGCACCTCGTCGCCGGGGGCGGCGTCGGTGGCGGTGCCCTGCACCAGCAGCTCGGGGCCGCCCTCCACGGCGATCCGGTAGAAGGAGAGCGCGCCGGCGAAGCGGCGGTCCAGCACGCGCCCCCGCAGCGCATCTTCCTCGCCCGCGTTGGGGACGATGCGCAGCGCCTCCGGCCGCACCATCAACCGCACCGCCGCTCCCCGCGCGGCGCCGACGCCCTCCGCAGCGCGCGCGCGCCACACGGGGCCCGCGGCGAGGCGGCAGGCGAGCACGCCGTCCTCCGCGCCTTTTTCGACGGTGGCGGGGAGGAAGTTGGCGCGGCCCAGGAATGCGGCGATGAACGGGTTCACCGGCGCCGCGTAGAGCGATTCCGGCGTGCCGAGCTGCTGCAGCACGCCGCGGTTCATCACGGCGATGCGGTCGGAGAGCGCGAACGCCTCTTCCTGGTCGTGCGTGACGAAGACGGCGGTCATCCCCAGCCGCTTGAGCAGCGCGCGCAGCTCGTCGCGGGTGCGCTCGCGCAGCGCGGCGTCGAGGTTGGAGAGCGGCTCGTCGAGCAGGAGCAGCGGCGGCTCGGGCGCCAGCGCGCGGGCGAGGGCCACGCGCTGCTGCTGGCCGCCGGAGAGCGCCTGCACCTTCCGCTTCCCGTATCCCTCCATCTCCACCAGCGCCAGCGCGCGCTCCACCTTGGGCCGCGCGTCCGCGCGCGACACGCCACGCGAGCGCAGGCCGAACTCCACGTTGTCCCACACGTCAAGGTGCGGGAAGAGCGCGTAGTTCTGGAACACCATCCCCACGTCGCGCTTCTGCGGCTTGAGCGCCGTCACGTCGCGGCCGGCGATCACCACGCGGCCGCTGGTGGGGTGCTCGAAGCCGGCGATCATGCGCAGCGTGGTCGTCTTCCCGCAGCCGCTGGGCCCCAGCAGCGTCAGGAACTCGCCCTCGGCCACGTCCAGCGACACCGCGTCCACCGCGACGGTCTCGCCGAACCGGCGCGTCAGCGATTCAACGCGAAGCATCATCCGAGTGCTTCACTGGCGGGATTGTCACTCACTTTTTGTGCGCGGCGTTCCACAATCAACCGTAGAATGAATTTTTGTCCATCTTGAGTTATCTCGAACCTTTCCCCCGGGTAAAACTCATCATGGTTATCTCCGGCCCAGCGTGTAAGGCCATAGTATTCGAAACGTCGCATAACATTTCGAATATTTCGATTCTCCCACTCAGTCTCAAAAGCTGGAATAAGTTGTTTCTGCATCATTAAGAGCGCATGCAGCAGCTTTGGATTTGGATCGCCTTCTCGCTCCGCGATCCGATTAAGTGTGTCTACAAATCGTGTATCTTCTTCGGAGTTCGATTCAACGGGATCAAACGTCTCTCGTGACAGGAGCCCAAAGAGTTCATCGAACCGCAATCCACTGTATGTCTGGCCAGAGATGCCAGATTCAGCTAATTGTCGTCTCAACTCGGAGTTCTCTTTTGCAAGCCGCGCTAACTCTCCAGCTAGGCTCCCCGCGTCGATTGCTTGGCTTCCAGGGATCCAGCCCATTAGATCAGCCCGGCGGGAGAAATCTGACATTGTTTCATAGACCGCGAGTTTTATGTCACGGGGATCACTCCAAAATTTCACGAGACGCGTAAGAATCTGCTCCCGAAACTCACGTAGCTTCGGCGCATTTTCCGTCTCTACGACGTGGATACCGTGAGATTTTACACGATCTTCACGGTGCTGCTCATCAATTACTACTGCGAATAGTGGCTTCGCTCGACTTACGGCGTACTCGTATTCTAGATGGATGTAGCTCTTTCCAGATGTCGGCTCAACACTGCCATAACGCCCCCCTAATACAAGGAGGAATACGTCCGATTCATCAATCCAGCGTTTGATTACCTCCATCTGGGACTCGTCGCCAGCTGAAAAAAGCTCCATTCCGGCGGGGATGTGCCCTGCAGTGAGGATCGCCTCGACAGCGGCTTGACGTTCCGCACGGAGGTCTTGATAGGTAGACGAGACAAACACCTGGAGTTTTTTCTTCTGAGTCATGTGCACTCCGTCCGATTTTTCACCGGGGTCCCTTGCCGCGCACGTGCTCGTCCCAGTAGCGCATCCACTCGGGGGTGCGCTGCTGGAGGAGGGCCCAGTCCAGCGGCTCGGGCTTGAGGCGGGCCTGCACGGCGCGAAGGCCGGGCGGCAGCGAGTCGGGCGGCACGTCGGTGCGCGCGGGGAGGCGGAAGAACTCGCGCGCGGCGGGGATCACGCCGGGGCCGCCCACCCACTCCACGAACTCGCGGGCGAGCTCCGGGTTCTTCGTCCCCTTCACCACGGCCACGGCGTCCACCAGCACCGGCGTGCCGCTGCTGGGGAGCACGTAGTCGATGGGGAAGGCCGAGCCCTTCGCCTTCAGCGCCTCGATGTCCGGCAGGTCCCACAGCGTCACCAGCCCCTCCTGCCGCGCCAGCTTCTGGTACAGCATGGTGGGGTTGAGAACGTACTCCTTCGTCTGCCCGTCCAGCCGGCGCAGCCAGGCGTAGCCCGCGGCGGTGTCGCCGCCCGCGCGGATGCCGCGGTGCATCACCATCCCGAAGATGGCGCGCATGGTGCCGCTCGCCATCGGGTCGCGGATCAGCACCTTCCCCTTCCACTTCGGGTCGAGCACGTCGTCCCAGTCCTGCGGCGCCTCGGCGGCGGGGACGGCGGCGGTGTTGTAGGCGATCACCTCGGGGGTGAGGTAGGTGCCGTACCACAGCCCCTGCGCGCTCTTCGCGTCCGCGGGCAGCGCGCCGGCCCAGCTGGGCGTGGAGCGCTCGAGCAGCGAGTCGCGCGCGGCGTCCTCGAAGGTCTGCGCGGGGGCGCCCCACCACACGTCGGCCTGCGGGTTGGCGCGCTCGCTGCGCAGGCGCTCGAGCACCTCCTGCGAGCCCATGTCCAGGAACTGCAGGTCCACGTTGGGATGCAGCGCCTCGTATCGCTTCTCGAACGCCTGCAGCATCTCCCGCCCGTGCGGCGAGTAGATGGTGAGCACCTGGCGCCCGTCGCCCCCGCCGCACGCGGCCAGGGTTGCGAGCGCCAGCGGCGCCAGGATTCGTTGGATGATCCGCATTCCGTCCGTCCGATGGAGGTCCGTCATTCCGCTCACGCTTCTACCGCACCTGCAGACCGGCGGCTGAAGCCGCGGCAACAACTACGAGAAGCCTCGCAAACTGCGCGAGGCTCGCCGGGGTGGCGGCGGCATCGCGGCTCGGTCCCGGCACGGTATTCACTCCGCCTTCCATCTTCACCGAGATCACGCGGCGGTGAGCAGGAGGGGGCGGCCGCGGGTGATGACGACGGTGTGCTCGTAGTGCGCGGTGTAGCCGCCGTCGCGGGTGCGCAGGGTCCAGCCGTCGGCGTCTTCCATCATCCGCCCCGAGCGCTCGGCCACGATCGGCTCCACCGCGATCACCATCCCCTCGCTCAGCGTGGAGCGGTCGCGCGGCTCGTAGTAGTTGGGCACGCTGGGCGGCTCGTGGATGGTGCGGCCGATGCCGTGGCCGGCCAGCTCGCGCACCACCTGCAGCCCGCGGCTGTGCACCTCGGCCTCGATGGCGCGGCCCAGCTCGCTCACGCGCACGCCGGGCCGCGCCACCTGCATCGCCCTGGCGAACCCCGCGCGCGCCGCCGCGATCAGCCGCAGCCGGTGCTCGGGAACGTCGCCCACGGGCACGGTCACGGCGGCGTCGGCCATGAAGCCATCCTTCTCCACCGTCACGTCCAGCTTCACCAGGTCGCCGTCGCAGAGCACGCGCGGGCCGGGGATGCCGTGCACCGCCGCGTCGTTCACGCTGATCAGCGTGTCGGCGGGGAAGCCGTAGACGAGCCTGGGCGCCGAGCGCGCGCCGTGCTCGCGCATCGCCAGCCCGCCGATGCGGTCGAGCTCGGCGGTGGTGACGCCGGGCTTCACCGCGGCGCGCATGCGCTCCAGCACCAGCCGCACCACGCGGCCCACGCGCTTCAGTGATTCGAACTCGTCCCTGGTTTCGATCGACACGTCGTGCTCTCCTCAGAAGCGGCCGGGGTTTCGTTACTTGATGATCCTTGAATCCGACTTCTCCACGGCAAGCGGCGGGAGCGCCCGCTCTTGAATCAGCAGAGACGGAACAAGTTCCCGTGGCAAGCTTTCCAATCCCAGATGGGACCGGAACTCCTTCGCGAAGTCCAACCCTACCGTTCGAGCAAAAAGCTCGGCCTTTATCATGCCAGGGATATCCAGATTCGCTGAAGCTTCCGCCGGAAATGGTGCAAGGAGATTCGACTGCGCACTGAAAAGCTGCTCCACGGCCTCGATCGATCTAGGCGTTGCGTACAGATACGCCAGGCTCAAGACGGGGTTTATCTCCTTGATGCAGCGTGCAAGCTCCTCTGCCAGCTCCGGGTGCGGCGCCAGAGGGCCCGCCCGCCGCGCCGTATCGACAAGCGATCTCATCGTTTCCGCATATTGAACGACGACGCGCATTGCCTGCTCGTACCACTCTCGCCGTCCATCGAACGCCTTCTCTCTCGCATACCGTCGCAAGCCCAGCCGGATGCTCAGGTATGCGGCAAGACCAGCGGCGATCGAGGGTCCCAGCACGGATACGAACGGCTGAAGGTAGCTCACATGTGCACCTGGTGGATTATCGCTTCGCCCCCAGCGCCAGCAGGTTGGCGAACAGCCGCCACGCGCCGGGGACGCCCTCGGGGAGCTGGCGGAAGAACGCGACGCCGGTGTAGACGTAGGTGCCCTGGCCGTACTTCGCGATCAGCATGCTGCCGCGCATCGGGCCCTCGCCGGGGTCGTTCATCTCCAGCAGCGGCATGTAGGCCGAGTCCCAGGTGTGCGCGAAGTAGAGGCCGCGCTCCTGCACCCACCCCTCCCAGTCGGCCGCGGTGATGCGGTTGGGGGTGGTGAAGACGGGGCTTTGCGGATCGAGGATGCGCACCGGCGCCGTCTCGTCGCTCACCCGGCCGTGTGGGCTGGCCATGGTGATGGGGAAGGGGGTGAAGCGGCCTTCCACCAGCTCGTACTTGTTGTACTGCACCACCAGCGTGCCGCCCTGCCGCACGTATTCCAGCAGCCGCGGGTTGGTCGCCCCCAGGTCGCGCCGCACCTCGTAGGCGCGGATGCCGGTGACGATCACGTCGTACTTCGACAGGTCGGCCCCGGCGAGCGAATCCGCCGTCAGCACCGAAGGGGTGATGCCGATCTGCCGGAGGATGTCGGGACCCGCCTCGCCCGCGCCCTCCACGTAGGCCACCTTGAGCCCCGCCGGCACCCGCACGTCGAACGCGCGCACCACGCTCGCCGGCGCGTGGTACAGCGGCCGCGCGCGGACGTGGGGATAGTCCACGATCTGCACGCCGCGCTCGTACGTCTCGCCGCCGTCGCCCACGAACAGCGCGGAGACGGGGAGGTTCCCCGGCCGCACCCCCGCGGGCGCGGCGACCGACACCTCCACCTCGCGCGATTCGCCGGGCGCCAGCGTCAGGCGGCCGCTCTCGGGCTGCGCGCGCCACCCCGCCGGCACCCGCAGCCGCCAGGTGCCCGCCACCGGCCGCGGCCCCGCCGCCGCCAGCCGCACGCGGAAGCGCAGCGGCCGCTGCGCGCCGCCGCCGAGGGCCAGGATGCTGGCCTCCGGCTCCAGCCGCACCGACATCGCGGGGACCACCAGCACCGGCAGGCGCAGCTCGCCCTGGCGCGGGTCCACCTCGCGGAAGGTGGCCTCGGTCTGCAGCGGGACGTCCGCTCCGGCCACGGCCACGCGCGCCGCCGCCCGCAGCGGCGCCGGCTCGAAGGGGCGCGCCTGCACGCCCCAGTCGCCGGGCCAGCGGTACAGGTCGCCGTCGCGCGGCTGGCGCAGGAAGTACGGCTCGGTGGGCGCCGCGCCCGCCGGCACGCGCACGCGGAAGCGCCGCGTGGCGACCGCGCCCGCGGCGAGCGGCCCCGCCGGCAGCGGCGTCGAGTCCGCGCCGGTCACGCTCCACCCCTCCGGCACCCGCGGCTCCAGCGCGGCCACGGTCACCGGGCGCGTGCCGCCGTTCCAGAGCGACACCGTCAACGCGACCTCCTGCCCGGGAACGACCCGCGCCTGGTCCGCCGTGACGTCCAGCACCAGCCCCGCGGCCAGCGCCAGCGCCGTCTGCGCGTCGCGGGCCTCGTTCTCCACCAGGAAGCGGGCGGCGTCGGGGTCGATGAGCCGCCCCGCTCCGGGCTGCAGGAGCTCGGGCTGGGTCAGCACGCGCAGCGCCGCGGCGAGCTCGTCCACCAGCCCCTCGGGCTCCAGCACCCGCGCGCGGTGGCGGACGCTGTCGAGCAGCAGCGTGTACCGCACCAGCGCGCTCTCCAGCGGGTGCGCGCGGCGCGACGGCGACAGCGTGCGCCCGCCCACGAGGGTGTCGACCCCCGCCCAGATGGAGGGCTCGGGGCCGGCGGCGGCGGGGACGAGGCGCACCAGGTAGCCCCAGCGCGGGCCGCCCGGCTCGGGCACGCCCATGTCCTGCGAGCGGTGGCGCGAGCGGCTGGCCATGGCGAGCTGGAAGGGCGAGCGCCCCACCAGCGGGTCCAGGTTCCCCAGCGCGATGCGCACGGTGGCGCTGTCGCCGCGTCCGCGTAGCGAGCGGTAGAACTTCTGCGGCTGGTGCGCCCGCAGCCCCGCGCGGATCTGCTCGGGGAACTGCGCCTCGTCCGCCGCCAGCGCGAACGCCTCGCGGGCGACGATGGCGCTCACCTGGTGGTGGCCGTGGCCGTCGCGCGGGGTGCCGCTGAACACGGCCACCACGATGTCGGGGCGGTACATGCGGATCACGCCCACCACGTCGCGCAGCAGCTCCTGGCGCGGCCAGTGGCGGAACGTCTCGTCGGCGCTCTTGCTGAAGCCGAAATCGTAGGCGCGGGTGAAGAACTGGCGCGCGCCGTCCACGCGTCGGGCGGCCAGCAGCTCCTCGGTGCGCAGCAGCCCCAGCGCCTCGTGCAGCTCGGGGCCGATCCCGTTCTGCCCGCCCTCGCCGCGGGTGAGCGACAGGTAGGCCACGTCGGCGCCCTGCTCCAGCGCGAGCGTGGCCAGGAGCTGCGTGTCTTCGTCGTCGGGGTGCGCGCCGATCATCAGCACGCGCTTGCTCACGCCCAGGCGGCGCAGGCTCAGGCCCAGCGCGGCGGCGCCGCGGTACTCGCCGATCCCGTCCTGCGCGGGGGCGGCGGTGGGCGCGGCGGGGAGCAGCGTCAGCGCCAGCAGCGCGGCGGCGGCGAGGGTTCGGGTACGCATGCGGCTAAGCTTGGGCGACGCTCCGTGCGCGCACAAGGGGGATGCTTCACGTGTGAACGAATTCGCCCGTTTCCAGATCGGCGGTGACGTCTGAACCGATCCTCGCGAGGATTCCACCGCGGACGGGTGGTGGCGCGGGATCGATCTCATCTGCAACGACAGCAGCCTCGCGGAGTGCGCGAGGCTGCTGGGTGAGATGGACTGCGTGATCAGAACCGGTCCGACGTGATTCGTCTTCCCGCCGATGCCGGACGGCGATCTAAGCGCGGCGCCAGACGAGGACCACGGAGCACGCGGAGCCGGTGGCGTTGAACTGCGCGGGGATCTCCGCGGGGCCGGCGTAGGCCTCGATTGCCTCGATCTCGCCGAGCGGGATGATGTTGTTGATGTCGTCGTACTTCTGGTCCACGTGGATGTGGACGCCGTCCACGTAAAGCATGGGCTGGCATCCCCGCAGGGTGCCGGATGGGCGCGGCGGCACCAGCAGCGAGCGGCCGTCGTACGTCTGCATCACGCGCACGCCGCGCATCCGCCGCAGCACGTCGCTGAAATTCAGCCGCCCGCGCCGCTCCCAGTCGGCGCGCATGGCATAGGTCCCCAGCCCCACCTTCTTCCGATCGAGGAAGCCCGTGTTGCGCAGCCCCACGCTGTACGACGCCGTCGCGCGCACCTCGGCCAGGCGCACCGTCTCGGTCTGCAGGTCCACCTCCACCGTCACGGTGTCGCCCGCGCGCACGGTGAGCGGGAAACGCTCGTCGCCGTAGCCGAACTTGTGGACCGACACGATCGCGGGGCCGGCGGGCACGCTCGCGAGCCGCACGATGCCGTTGTCGTCGGAGTTGGCGGCGATGCGCGCGCCCAGCAGCTCCACCCGCGCGCCCTTCAGCGCTCCGCCGCCCCTTTCGGCCTGGACGACCACCCGAATGCTGCCGGTCGCCTGGGCCTGCGCGGCGGCGGTGGCGGGGATGCAAGCGGCGGCGGCGGCGAGCGCCAGCAGCGGACGGATGCGGAGCGCGCTGGAAGGCATGGCGGGATGGGAGGCTGGAGGGGAGACGCGGACGTGCGGCGTTGATTCGCACAACGTGCATCTTCACGGATAATGACACGCCTCGTCCGCGCGGGGAAGACTGCGGGACGGATTGGGACTTCGCGGCGGCCCGAGAGTTCGGAAGAGGGAGTGGATTCGGCTCAAGGGAGTGGATTCGGCTCGTTCGGCGGCGCGGCCCCCGCCCTGGCTCGTTCCTCGCCTGTCCCTCCCCCGTAACTGCACGGGGGAGGGACGACTGGGTCGGCGTGCCCAGCGGGCCGCAGGGCGGGCAAGAGGTCCCCGTGGCAGGATGACGGCGGTGGGCTCCGGTGTCGGGGACGCGTCCGCGAGGGCGGAGTTCCCGAAGTTCCAGCGGCGGTTCGCGGAGCGATGAGGTGGACAGCGGAGGGGTGGGGGCGTGGGATACCTGTACGTGCTGGCGGCGGCGGTGCTGTGGGGGCTGCTCGGGCCGGTGTCGCGGTTCGCGATGCGCGACGGCGTGGACCCGCTGGAGATCGCGTTCTGGCGGGCGCTGATCGCCGGCGCCTGCTTCGGCGTGCACGCCGTTGCGATCGGGCGCACGCGGATGGAGCGGCGCGACCTGCCGGCGGCGGTGGGGTTCGGGCTGGTGGGCGTGGCGCTCTTCTTCGCCGCGTACTTCAACGCGGTGCGCAGCGGCGGGGCGGCGCTGGCGTCGGTGCTGCTGTACACGGCGCCGGTGTGGGTGGCGCTGCTCTCCGCCGTCTTCCTGCGCGAGCGGATGAACCGGCGCACGCTGCTGGCGGTGACGCTGGCGATCGCCGGGGTGGCGGGGATCGCGCTGGCGGGCGGGGGGAGCGTGCGCCTGACGCCGGCGGCGCTCTCGTGGGGGCTGCTCTCGGGGTGGGCGTACGCCACGTACTACCTGGTGGGGAAGCGCTACTTCACGCGCTACCACGCCGCCACCTTCTTCCTCTACGCCCTCCCCGTGGGCGCGCTGGCGCTGCTGCCCTTCGTGCGCTTCGGCCACAAGACGGCCACGGCGTGGGCGGTGCTCGTGTTCCTGGCCGTGGTCCCCACCTACGGCAGCTTCCTCCTCTACGGCGCCGGCCTGCGCACGGTGGACGCGACGCGCGCCTCCACCGTGGCCACGCTGGAGCCGGTGGTGGCCGCCGTCGCCGCGTTCGCCGTCTGGGGCGAGCGGATGGGCGCGGGCGGATACCTCTTCGCGCTGCTGGTGGTCGCGGCGGTGGTGCTGATGGTGACCGGAGAGCGAACGGACCCCTCATCCCCCGGCCCCTTCTCCCGAACTGCAGGAGAAGGGGAGAACGGCAACAGCAACAGCAACGGCAACGGCAACCGCAATCACATCACACCGAACCGTAGTCGACTTACCTCTCCCGCTGTCTGGGAGAGGTCGAAAAAAGGCGATTCGGCAGTTTGAATCGTCTTTTTTCGGGTGAGGGATCAACGGGGCCGAGGAATCACGGTGCTTTCCGTCTTCATCCTCCCCCAATCCCCCCGAATTGCCCTCTAATCCGCATGGGGGTTAGATTTACGGACTCTCGTGTCCCGCAGCCGAACGCGTTCGATAAACGCCATGCAGCCCATACAGCGCAGGAAGACCGTCACCACCTGGGTGGGCGACGTGCCCGTGGGGAGCGCGCACCCGGTGGTGGTGCAGTCGATGACCAACACCGACACCGCCGACGTGGAGGGCACCGTCCGCCAGGTCGCCGCCCTCTGGCGCGCCGGCAGCCAGATCGTGCGCGTCACCGTCAACAACGACGACGCGGCCCGCGCGGTCGCCTACATCGTGGAGTTCCTGGCGCAGCGCGGCGTGCACGTGCCCATCGTGGGCGACTTCCACTACAACGGGCACCTGCTCCTCGCGAAGTACCCGGATTGCGCGGCGGCGCTGGCCAAGTACCGCATCAACCCCGGCAACGTGGGCGCCAAGCGCCACGACGAGAACTTCGCCGCCATCATCCAGAAGGCGCTGGAGTTCGGGAAGCCGGTGCGCATCGGCGTGAACTGGGGCTCGCTCGACCAGGCGCTGCTGACCGAGATGATGGACGCCAACGCGCGGCTGCCGGAGGCCGAGCGGCACGACGCGAAGACGGTGATGATGCAGGCGATGGTGGAAAGCGCCATGCGCTCCGCCGCCTTCGCCGAGCGGCTGGGGCTGCCGCACGACCGCATCATCCTCTCCGCCAAGGTCAGCGGCGTGCAGGACCTGGCGGCCGTGTACGGGATGCTGGCGCCGCTCTCCGACTATCCGCTCCACCTGGGGCTGACGGAGGCGGGGATGGGGATGAAGGGGATCGTCGCCAGCACCGCGGGGCTGTCGATCCTGCTGCAGCAGGGGATCGGCGACACCATCCGCGTGTCGCTCACCCCCAAGCCCGGCGGCGACCGCACCGAAGAGGTCCACGTCGCCCAGCAGATCCTGCAGTCGCTGGAGATCCGCTCGTTCACGCCGCAGGTCACCAGCTGCCCCGGCTGCGGGCGGACCACGTCGACCTACTTCCAGAAGCTGGCCGAGGACATCCAGGGCTACCTGCGCGACCAGATGCCGGTGTGGCGCGAGACGCACCCCGGGGTGGAGGAGATGAAGGTGGCGGTGATGGGATGCGTGGTGAACGGACCCGGGGAATCGAAGCACGCCAACATCGGTATCTCGCTGCCCGGCACCTTCGAGGAGCCCAAGGCGCCGGTGTACGTGGACGGGCGCCTGCTGGTGACCCTCAAGGGCGACCGGATCGTGGCCGAG
>DASQLJ010000754.1:0-2035 GCA_035630095.1 Longimicrobium sp. | reverse complement strand
GCGTTGCGCCCCAACCTGCTCGCGTGTATCATTTTCCAGCGCGGCATTGCCGGGTCCCGTCCCACCTCGTGCTCGCCCGGCCCGAGGCTGCGCCGTCCCATCGCACCTGCTTTTGCTGCACCGCCGTTTTTCACGGCGTTTTCGCAGTTTTCGCGCGCTCCGTTTCCCCAGTTTTCCGGTCCCGGGGGAAGGGACCCGCGCGCCGGCCCCGCAGGGGGCCGAAGTGCCGACTCCCACTCCGTGTTCCACCGGCCTCGCGGCGTTTCGTCGCGACCGCGCCGTCTTCCGTCCACGCTCCGGAGGCTCGACATGACCTCACACCGCACCGACGCCCCCCTGCGCCCCGAGCCCGCTCGCGCCAGGCGGGCCTGGGTGAGCCCCCTCGTCACCGACCTGCCGCGCCTGACGCAGCTCACGCTCGCCACGGGCACCCCCATCCCCGGCGGCAGCGGCAGCGGCGGCGGCACGGTCATCCCCTGATCCGGCGCCACGAAATGCTTCTCGGCTTCGCCATCACGGAGCACTGCAACCTGCGTTGCCCCCACTGCATCCGGGACGACGTGACCACGGTCCGCAACCTGGACCACGACCTGATCATGCGCACGGTGGATCAGGGCAGGGTCCTGTTCGGGGAGGTGGGGGTGAGCATGACCGGCGGCGAGCCGACCCTCCATCCGCAGTGGGACCGGATCATCGGCTCGCTGCACGCGCGGGGCGTCACCTACCGCTTCGTGACCAACGGGTGGCACATGCGCCGGCTGATGCCGGGGCTGGACCGCCACCCGCCGTCGGCCGTGCGCCTGTCGCTCTCGGGCGCCGACGAGGCGGTGCACGACGCCGAGCGCGGGCGCGGCTCGTTCCGGCGCGTGCTGCTGGCGGTGGCGCTGCTCACCAGCCGGCAGATCCCCGCCTCGCTGGGGTTCGTGGTGGACCGCCGCGACCGGCACCAGCTCCGGCAGGCCGCCGACCTGGCCGAGGCGCTGGGGTGCGTGAGCCTGAACTTCTCGCTGGCGCAGCCGGTGCCCGGGAGCGCCGCCCGCGACAGCGACCTCTCGCCGCGCGAGTGGTACGGCGCGCGCGACGAGATCCTGGCGATGAGCCGCGAAGGGCGCCGCACCGGCGTCTACCTGGACTACGGCGCCCCGTTCGACGGCGCGGCCGAGCCGGCGTGCGACACCTTCGAGCAGCGCCGCGTCTACGTGGACGCGCGCGGCCGCCTCTCGCTCTGCTGCCAGCTCTCCGAGTACGGCGAGAACGAGGCCGACGTGGTGGCCGACCTGAACCACGTGAGCCTGCTCGAGGCGTGGCCGCGCTACACCGCGCGGCTGGCGGGGCTGCAGCGGGCCAGCGCCGAGATGCGCGCGGCCGGCGGCGAGCTCGACCCGTTCCCCTGCATCCGCTGCGCGCGGGCGCTGGGGAAGATGGAGTGGATCCGCGAGTACCCCGGCAGTCCCTGGCACGGCGCGGTGGCGGGCAGCGCGCCCGCCGTCGGCCGCATCGTCACGCTCACCTATGGCGGGCGTGCCGTTCAACCCGTTTGACCCGAGGTTCGCACCCATGCACTTCTTCAGGCGGTATCCCGGCCGCACGGCCGCGCTGGTCGCGGGACTCGCGCTGGCGGCGGCGTGCACCGACCGGAGCAACCCCGCCGCGCCGCCGGTCGGCGGCGGCGGCCCGGGCGGCGGCGGCGTCACCCCCGGCAAGCCGATCGCCATCGCGGTGGTGGCCTGCACCGGCGACCTCCCCTCGCGCACCGTCTCGTGCGACGGGCAGGCGCCCACCAGCGGGGCCGACGGGCTCAGCCACCTGGTCGTGGGCAACCAGAACGTCTACGTGAAGCTCACCTCGTCCAACGCGAACTACGACCTTCCCACGCAGACGCTCACCTTCGACGTGACCGTCCGCAACCTGATCCCGCAGCCGCTGGGCACCACCAACGGCGTGGCGCTCGACCCGGCCGGCGTGCGGGTCTTCTTCCACAGCGGGCCCACGGTCACCTCGGGCACCGGCACGGTCACGGTGGTCCCCGACGGCG
>DASQLJ010000753.1:0-2272 GCA_035630095.1 Longimicrobium sp. | reverse complement strand
CAGGTCGAGCACGTCCGCGTGCACCGCCTCACGCGCCGCTGAGGACCCCGACACCCACCGTCCGAGCTCATCCCGCAAAGCACGACGGCCGGTCCATCGCTGGACCGGCCGTCGTGTTTCGTCGTACTCAGCCGCGGAGATCAGCCGGGGCAAATGACCGCGTCGAAGGAGTTGCACTCGGCGATGCAGTTGGTGAGCACACACGAGATGGCCAGGGTGATGTCGCAGCAGGGGCCGGTGATCTCGGTATCGTTGGGGCACGGACCCGCTTCGGTCGCCGGCAGTATGCTGGCGCCCAGCACGGTGCCGCGCCCGGCGCGGACCTCGGCCGTCTCGAACGACTCCACCTTCAGGTTGTCGATCTGCAGCTTCAGCTTGCTCATGGTCGGTCGTCTCCGGTCGGGTCGAGGGATCGGCCCGCCACGTTCGCGGCGGGAGTTGCGGCACGCGGAAGATCAGTGAGGCTGCTCGCGGAACGCACACGCGCGAAATCGGACACCGACTTCGGTTCGCACGCCGTGCCCGCCCGGATGATCCCGACAGGGCGGAAAGGCGCACCACTCGGATGTTATCCGGTTGGGATCCTGCGATTTGCGTGAGATGTCGTCGGTTGGATCAATCACGATAACGAGACTTTCGCGCCGCGGGTAGGGGGCTTGGTGAAGATGCGCTTCATGGACAGGCGGTCGTCCGTGATCGCCCCCGATCTTCTCGTTCGCCGGATGGGTGGCTCATCCAGCCGATCCCCGCCGATTCGCCGCGACGAAGTGAAAATCTCATTTCCAAGTGCCTGCGGGAACGGCACTTGCAACGGATTGCGCGGCTCTTTCTCACCCGTGCCCTCGAGGATGCACGATGGCGCTCAGAGAGTTCACCGATTCGCAGGGGAGGGCGTGGAAGGCGTGGGACGTGCCGCCGCACCGCGTCTACACCACCATGCGGGCGATCGCGGACCGGCGCGTGCGGGTGACCCCGGGCTACGCGCCGGAGCGCCGGATGCGCGCCGAGCGGCGGCACCGGGTGGCCTCGCCGCAGTTGGAGCGTGGGTGGGTGTGCTTCGAGTCCGGCCCCGAGAAGCGCCGCCTGGCTCCGCCCCCGCCCGACTGGGCGGACGCGCCGGAGGGAGAGCTGGAGGCGCTCTGCGAGAGGGCGGCCGCGGGAACCGCGCGCAGCTGAGCGAGGGATGGCGCTCCGTACCTTCCTCAGCAGCAAGGGCGTGCTCTGGCACGTGTGGAGCGTGATTCCAGGCGGCCGCGACGCGGACGAGCGGCGCCGGGGATACGAGCGCCGGAGCCCGGACCCGGTGCTGGCCTACAAGGGCCCCGAGCGCCGCGGCACCGGCGACCGGCGGCGGCGGGCGACGCTGTTCAGCGCGGCGCTGGCGGCGGGATGGCTCACCTTCGAATCACCCACGGAGCGCCGCCGCCTGGTCCCCATCCCGCCCGCCTGGGACACCTGCTCCGACGCCCGCCTGGAGCGCCTCTGCGAGCAGGCCAAGCCCATCCTCTCCTTCCCGTCCCGCCGCGACGGCGGGTGAACGCGGCCGGCCAGCGCAGGGGGATCGATCGATGAAAGACTCGACTCACGCGGAGTGAGTCGAGTCTTTTTGCTTGATCGCGGATCGCGCAGGAAGACGGGGGTGACGGGGTTCGGTGCGCGCCCGTGGCGGGCCCTCTCCCCTCGCGCGGCGGTCGGCGGAAACTGCCCCGCCGACTCGCCGCGCTTTCCCCTCTCCCGCAAACGGGAGAAGGGGAACACCTCGGCGCTTCGCGCTTTTCCTTCGTCGGTTCTTGAGCAGTCATTCCAGGGCCGGACACACAAAACGTCCCTCGCGCCACCGCCCGCAGGTCCGTGGAATCTAGTCGTCCAGCGAGAGGCTTGGGCGCGGATCACGGCCACCAACAGCCGCGGCCGAGCGGATTTCGCATCAACCGGAGACTGCTTCGGCCACGGTTAGATGAGCACGCACTGGCATTGATTGTTGTAGCACTTCGGAGTGTACTCCCAGCCATAGTTCCTTCGGCAGTACGCCGCGCAGTCGTAGGGCTGCGTGCAGACCCACGCTGGCGTCGTGGCTTGGGCCGGCTCCGCCGTCGCGGCCCGCGCGCCGAACACCAGCGCTAACGCCACCGCCGCCGAGAACGCCACCCGTCCGATGAGGTGCCGTGTCATGGTTGAACTCCTGTTCGAAGTTTCGGGGACCTACGTGACTGCGAAGCGCCAAGGCGCATAATATGCGGACAGGCTCCCGCATGCAACAATTTTTGATCGG
>DASQLJ010000752.1:0-16519 GCA_035630095.1 Longimicrobium sp. | reverse complement strand
CACCTGGTTGCGCCCGTCCGGCGACGCGACCCGGATCTCCTGCTGCTGCGCATTCGTCTGCGTCGAGGTCGATGCGGTCAGCGCCGCGGCCAAGGCGGCGTTCCGGAGCAGCGGCGGGAGCCGTCTCGGCATGTGCATCCTCGTCATTCGCTCGTGGTGCGGGCGGTGGTGTGGCGTCTCGTGTTTCTACTGCCCAACTGCGGTTGGGCGTGTTCGGCGCCGAGGCGCCGAACCGGGCTGCGCGCGCCGTAGGCAACGATACCGCCGTTGCCAACGGCGCCGGGCCCACGGCGGCCCGCCCCTGCTTCAGCGCGGCGGAAATGACGGTGCCGGCGGTCCGCCGCGTTCCCGGCCCTCCGGGCGCGCATCCCTCACGCGTCGGCGCGTCCGCCCGACCGGATCCGTCGTCGAGCCTCGCGCGGTTTGCGAGGCTTTTCGTAGTTGTTGCCGCGGCTTCAGCCGCCGGTCAGCAGCCCCCGCCCAATGCCGCGACCGCCGTGAGGAATTCCTGAACGGCCTCGGCCCTCACCCCCCGCCGCTGGTGCGCTCGACGCGTGAGGGATTCGCGCCCGCAGGGCCGAGACGCCGGCGCGCCCCCTCTGACGCGGCGGGAACGAGCGAGGCCCCTGGCGCGCCGGCGGCTCGGCGCCGTTGGCAACGGCGGTATCGTTGCCTACGGCGCGCGAAGCCCGGCCCGGAGCGCAGCGGAGGGACACGCCCGAATCCCGCTCTTCCGTCCCATCATCACTCGATGAGACCACCTGCGCCAACGTCCCACAGCCCCGCCGCACAAACGGCGGAGCTGCAGGACGTTGCGGAACCGGCCACGCTCAGTAGCCCGCGTTCTGCTTCAGGTTCGGGTTGGCCACCAGCTCCGACGCCGGCAGCGGGTACAGGTTGCGGAACGCCTCGGTGGTGCGGCCGGCCTTCACGCCGCCCTTGAACGCCCACACCCCGCTGGTGGTGTAGCGGTTGTAGCGGATCAGGTCGGTGCGGCGGTGGCCCTCCCACAGCAGCTCGCGCGCGCGCTCGTCCAGGATGAAGTCGAGCGTGAGCTGCGCGTCGGTGATGTTCCCCGAGGCGTCGCCGTACGAGCGCTGCCGCAGCGCGTTCACGTAGGCCAGCGCCTGCGCCCGCGTGCCCCCGCCGCCGCGCAGCACCAGCTCGGCGTACATCAGGTAGGCGTCGCCCAGGCGGAACATCGGGTAGTCGGTGTCGGTGAACTCCTCGTTCGAGCCCTTCACCCCGGCCGAGGTCACGTTGCGGTACTTGGGCGCCCCCAGCCCCTGCTGGAAGGCGGTGATGTCGTTGATCGCCACCGTCTGCCCCTGCGTGAAGAACACCGTGGAGCGCACGTCGGTGGTGTTGATCCCGCCGGGGTACACCGAGAGGATCTCGGGCTTCACCCTCAAGCCCCACCAGCCGCCGTTGATCCCCCAGCTGGCGGGGTTCATGTCGCCGCCCACCGAGGCGTGGATCAGGAAGGTGGTGCCGCCGTACGACTGCTGCCGCGTGCCGTCCTGCGGCACCGGGAAGATGATCTCGGGCGAGGTGTGGTTGTCGGCCAGGAACAGGTGCCGGTAGCTGGGGTCCAGCGTGTACGCCCCCAGGATCGGCTCCAGCGCGGCGCGCGCGTCGGCGTAGCGGTTGGTGCCCACGTACACCGCGGCGTTCATCAGCACCTTGGCCAGCAGCATCTGCACGGCGCCCTGGTCGGCGCGGCCGTACTCGCCGGCGTGGGCGGCGGGCAGGTCGGCGCGGATCGCCTGCAGCTCGCTCACCACGTAGGCGAAGATCTCGGCCTTGGTGCTCTGCTGCGGCGGGGTGGTGCCCAGCACGAAGTCTTCCTTCACCAGCGGCACGTCGCCGAACAGGTCGATCGCGTGCCAGTAGCTGAGCGCGCGGAGGAAGCGGGCCTCGGCGCGGAACTGCTTCACCTCGGCGCGCAGCTCGGGGGTGGCGCCCCGTGCCGTCAGCTTCTCGTCGGTGCTCTCGCGCAGGAATTCGTTGACCATCCCCACCTGGAAGAACACCCGGTAGTACATCGAGCTCAGGAACTGGTTGGAGGTGCTCCAGAGCTGGGTGTTGAGCTGCTGCACGCCGTCGTCGCCCCAGGCGATCACGGCCTCGTCGGTGGGGAGCTCCTGCATCTGCCAGAGGAGGCGCACGTACTGCGAGAAGCCCTCGTCGATCCCCTGGATGTCGCCCTTCCCGGCCGGCCCCTCCTGCCCGGTCACCGTCAGGCCGGCGTAGAGCTTGGCCAGGAACGCGCGGTAGGCGCTGGCGTCGTTGAAGGCGTTGCCCCCGGTGACGGTGCTCTCGGGCTCGAGCGTGACGTCGGTGCAGCCGCCGGCGGCGCCCACCACGAGCGCGGCCGCGGCGGCGACGGTCATCGCCCTGAATGCTTTCTTGAACATGGCTGGTCCGTTCTCCCTGGTATTTGAACGGGCGGCGTGCCGCCTCGCGTGAGTCGGGTTCGTGCGCGCCTAGAACGCGAGGCTGACGCCGGCCGTGAAGGTCCGGGAGCGGGGATAGACGTTGTTGTCGATCCCGTTGAGGCCGCCCAGCGGGTCGATCCCGCTGTAGCCGGTGAGCGTGAACACGTTCTGCACCGTGCCGTACACCCGCGCGTTGTCGACCCCGCGGACGCCGCTGAAGGTGTAGCCCAGCGTCAGGTTGTCCATGCGCAGGAACGAGGCGTCCTCCACGTACACGTCGGAGAAGTACTGCGGCGTGAGGAACTCGTTCTCGAGCACCGAGCGGTGCCGGTTGCTGGGGGCCGCGCCGCTCAGCCCGGCGTAGTGGCCCAGGTTCGACGCCACGTTGTTGTAGGCGTAGTTCCCCACCTGCGCCCGCAGCGTGATGCCGGCGTCCCACGCGCCCAGCCCGAACTGCGAGGTGTGGCCGAAGGTCCACTTCGGCGCGGCCGAGTGGAAGGGCTCGCGGTCGGCCTGGTCCACGTTGCCGTCGCCGTTCAGGTCCTCGTAGAGGTCCTTCTCGTCCACGTTGCCGCTGTTGTTGCGGTCGCCGTAGACCGGCTTCCCGTTCTCCATGATGTGGCGGTACACCAGGAACGAGTTCACCGGCACCCCCGGCTGCAGCACCTGGATGGTGCTCCCCACCCCGCCCGAGATCCCGCCCACCAGGATGCGCTCGGTCCCCGCGCCCGCCGCGATGGTCAGCAGCCGGTTCTTGTTGGTGGCGGCGTTGACGCTGGCGTCCCAGGTGAGGCCGCGGTCCAGCATGCGCGCGTTCAGCCCCAGCTCCAGGCCGCGGTTGCGCATGCTGCCGATGTTGGTGGTCACGAAGTTGGAGAGGTTGGTCCCCGCCGCCACCGGCACGTTGAAGATCAGGTCCTCGGTCTTCTTGTCGTAGTAGTCGACGGTGCCGGTCACGCGGTTGCGGAAGAGGCCGAAGTCGAGCCCCAGGTTGTACGAGGTGGTCTCTTCCCACTTGATGTCGGGGTCCACCGCGCTGGGGCGCATGGTGGGCACGAAGGTGTTGCCGAACTGCGCCTGCGCGGTGTTCTGCGAGAACAGGTAGCTCGACACCCACAGGTAGTTGCCGAAGTCCTGGTTCCCGTTCACGCCGTAGCTCACCCGCACCTTCAGGTCCGACAGCGGCCCCAGCTGGTCGGGCATGAACGGCTCCTCCGACAGGCGCCAGGCGAAGGCGGCCGAGGGGAAGGTGCCCCACTGGTAGTCGGGCCCGAAGCGCGACGAGCCGTCGCGGCGCACGCTCAGCGTGAGCAGGTAGCGGTCCTTGAGGTTCCAGTTCATGCGCGCGAACCCCGACGCCAGCCGCCACTCCTGCACGTCGAACGAGGTGCGCTCCACCTGCGCGCCCACGGCGCCGTTGGGGCCCACCGCGTCGGAGAGGAGGTTCTGCGCGAAGTAGTGCGGGTACTCGTCGCGGCTGGTCTCGTACGAGTAGCCGGCGGTCACGTCGAAGTTGCTGTCCAGGCCGGTGAAGGCGCGCGCGTAGCGGCCGTAGGCGTCCAGCACGGTGCCCAGGCGCGACGGCTCGCGACGGGTGACGCTGCCGCCGCCGCTGTTCCGCGCCGCGATCGGGTTGAAGATCTTGCGGTCGGACTGCGTGTAGTCGTAGCCCAGCCGCAGCGTGCCGGTGACCCCGGCCAGAAAGGGGAGGTCGTAGTTCGCCTCCAGGTTGCCCAGCGAGCGGAACGAGGTCTGCTCGTCGCGCACCATCGCCAAGTCCGCGACCGGGTTGTTGGGCCCCTGCGCGTCGCTCCACTGGAAGAAGCGGTCGCCGTCCATCACGGGCTGGGTGGGGGCGAAGGCCATCGCGCTCCCCAGCACCCCGCCGGGGGTGAACGAGTCGTTGATCTGCGAGCCGCGCACGTTGGCGCGCAGGCGCAGCGTGTTGCCGAAGAGCTGCTGGGTGTAGCTCCCCGCGCCGGACAGGCGGCGGGTGTCGGTGCCGCGCAGGATCCCCGCCTGGTCCAGGTAGCCCAGCGACAGGCGGTAGCTCATGGTCTGCCCCGTGCCGGTCACGGCCAGGTTGTGGTCCTGCCCGCCGGCGTTGCGCAGCACCTGCCCGCGCCAGTCGGTGCTGGCGGTGCCCAGCACGCCCGCGTTGGTGGGCGCGTACTGCTGCACGGCGGCGCGGAACTCGTCCACCGAGAGGAGGTCGGCCCCGCGGTCCACCCGCGACGTGGAGAGCGAGGTGCTGTAGGTGAACTGTGCGCCCCGCGAGCCCGAGCGGGTGGTCACCAGGATCACGCCGTTGGCCCCGCGCGACCCGTAGATCGCGGTGGCCGAGGCGTCCTTGAGCACGGTGACGCTCTCGATGTCGTTGGGGTTCAGGAAGGCGAGCGGGTTGCGCTGCTCGCCGATCTCGTTGGGGTTGTTGCTGAACGCGGTGCGGCCGGTCACCAGCCCGCCGCCCGCCTGCAGCGGCACGCCGTCCACCACGAAGAGCGGCTCGTTGCTGGCGTTCACCGAGGTGCCGCCGCGGATGCGCACCGAGGTGCGGCCGCCCGGCTCGCCGGTGTCGATCACCTGCAGCCCCGGCACCTTGGCCTGGATCAGCTGCTCGGGGCTCACCACGCGGCCGGTGTTGAACTGGTCGGGGGTCACGGTGAGCACCGAGCCGGTGCGGTCGCGCGCGCGCTGCTCGCCGTAGCCGATCGCCACCACCCCCTGCAGCCCCACCGCCGCCGTCTGCAGCGCGAAGTTCACCGTGGCGGTCTGCCCCGCCGACACGGTGGCGGGGAGGGTGGCCGCGGTGTGGCCGATCACGGTGGCCGTGACCGTGCGCGCGCCCGGCGCGACGCCGCTGATGGTGTAGCGCCCGTCGGGGCCGGTGACGGCGCGGAGCGCGCTCCCGCCCACCGACACCGTGGCCCCGGACAGCGGGCGCCCGCCGTCGGCCGAGGTGACGGATCCCGCGATCTGCCCGACCTGTGCGTACAGCGGAACGCCCGCAAACAGCGCGGCGATCATGCTGACAACGACTGTCCGCCTCATGATGGATCTCCGAAGGGGGTGGGCCGGCAGCCCGCCGGGCTGCGTGAGAAAGGATGGGCGCCCGGCGTCGGGCCCGGCGCGCGGGTGGTGGAGACGCGGCGAAGGGCGTGGAGCGTGGCGGCTCCGGGCCCTCGGGCGCGTTTGTCAAGACTCCCAACAAATGCGGGACGACGCTTCGTCCTCGTGCTCGCGCCCGACGGGGCGGGCCCGAGGCGCGGTTTCATGCGTTTGTTAACAAACCCGACAAATTCGACGAGACGACGGTGCTGCGGACGCGGGACCGCGCCTGGCGAACGATTTCGGTGCTCGGTGCGGGAGGCTACGGCTGGGCGGCGGTGTCCACGGCTTGAATAATCGAATCGTAATCTTCCACACTTTCCGTGTCAACCACATTCGTCGTCGTCACGAACTTCCCGGGTCCCCGGAACCGCCTGGCGGGGGACGGCACGACGCGCTCGCCGGCTCCGCGTGGGCCCCGCGCCCTCCGGAAGCGCCGCGAATGCTGACGACGCCGGGCGCCGCCGTCATCGCGCATAGCTCGCGCGGCGCACGCGCAGCAGGTCGCCCGCGGCGGGCGAGTGCGCGGCGTACTGGCAGCCCAGCCCCAGGAAGAAGTCGCCGCCGCTCTCCTCGAACGAGCGAGCGAAGGTGGGCGCGGCGAGGTGGAAGAGCTCGGTCCAGCGCGCCAGGTCGGCGGTGGCGTACACGCGCACGGTGTAGCCGCCGTCCGCCGCCGGCGTCCCCGTGAGCAGGTACAGCGTTCCGCCGCGCACCAGCAGGTCGAACGGCAGCGCCGCCGGGTCGGGGAGCGTCACCGGCTCGGCGGCGCGCGCGTCGCGCGTCACGGCCAGCCCCACCGGGTACCAGTCGAAGTCGCGGACCGCCACCACGTACACCAGCCCCCCCGCGAACTCCGTCTGCCGCACCATCCGGCCGCCCCGGCCCTCGGGCAGGCCGGGGAGCAGCGCCTGCATCGCGGTGCCGGTGGGCACGAACGCGGCGCCGTTCCAGCGCCACGGCTGCCGCGACAGGGGCGAGAGGCCGGCCTGGACGATCGGCGCCGCGTACAGCGCGCCGCCCAGCTCGAACATCCCGTACATGCGGTCCAGCGCCGGGCCGGCGACGCGCCAGGTGTGCCCCCGGTCGGCCGACACCTTCAACGTCTCGTGCCCCGGAACGTTGTCGGCGCCCAGCGCGGCGAACAGCAGCCCGTCGTGCCACGCCAGGTCGAAGGTGTGCAGCCCGTGGGGGATGGTGCGGTGCTTCACCCAGCGCCCCGCCTCCACCCGGTAGAAGTTGCCGGCGGTCAGGTCGTCGCGCGGATCGTGGCCGGGCACGTACAGCTCGCCGTCCAGCACCCGGAACAGGTCCACCTGCTCCTCGCTGGTGGTGAACTCGCTGGCCAGCGCGCCGGTGGCCGGGTCCACCGACCAGATGGGGATCGGCCCGCGGTTGTCGGCGCTGTCGCCGTGGCCCAGGCGCACCACCCCGCCGAACAGCTGCATGTCCCACACGTTGCGGGCGTACGGCGAGGCCACCGTGAACGGGTTCCCCAGCCGCTCCACCCGCGCGGTCACGTCCGGCGGAGGCGGGGGCGCCATCGGGCCCGCCGCGTTGCCGCACGCGGCGAGCGACGCCACCAGCGCGGTGCCCAGGAGTCTCGCAACGGTGCAGGCGCGCATGGATTTCTCGTCCGGACTCGTCCGGATCTCGGGCGGGGGGTGGATGGAGCGTTACGGAAGGAGCGGGCGCGTTCACCTGCGCGGCGGGTCGCCGCGCTTCCACTTCACCGGCCGGGTGGCGCGCGGGTGCACGTCCAGGCGGTGGGCCATGCGGCGGAAGGCGGGGCCGTGGTCCACCGGCGCGCCCTCGATGTACTGCCAGAGGTGGATCATCTCGTGGCGCATCGTCTCTTCCGCCTGCCCCTCCTCGCCGTGGCTGCACAGCCGCGAGCTGATCACGATCTCCAGCGGCTGCGAGGAGAAGTGGCCGTTGCGGCGGCGCATCGCCCGGCTCAGGTGGATCGGCACGCGCGGGAGCCTGCCGCCGAAGTAGAGCCGGTTGGCGCGGTCGAACTCCTCCTGCATGCGCGCCCGGTGCGGGCGGTCGTGGGGGTGGGTGGCGCGGCGCCTGGGCCGCGGCGGCGGCGCGGTCGTCAGCGGGAGTTCGTTGATGAAGCGCTGCACCGCCTCCTTCGCCTTCTTCTTCCCGCGCGCGCCGGGGGTGTACAGCACGGCCACCGCCGCCAGAAGCGCCTCGTCGGCCGCGGCGAACGCGTGGTTCATGCGGATCAGCGAGGGGTCGCGCCCCACGCTCACCATCGTCCGGCGATTGTTGGTGAACTGCACGCGGCGGTACGGTGCCCCATGCTTCCGCAAAAGGGCGAGCACCCCCTCCTCCGTCCGCCCCGCCGGGTCATGTCCGGCCGACCTCTGAACGGACGAAGTGGACGGCGCGGCGGCGGGCTGGGGACGCGGGGGGACGGGCGCCGGCGCCGGCGCCGCTTCGGGACGCGGCGCCGGCCGTGGCACGCCGCGCGGGCGGGGACGCGGCCGAGCAGGCGGCGTCGGCACGGCGGGCGCGGGTTCCCGGCGCGGGGAGGGGACCCGTTCCGGCTCCGGTGCGGGGCCGAACAGGTCCAGGATGATGTCCTTCAGCTTCACGTGCTGCGAAAACGGCTGCGGTTTCAGACAGATCCCACGAACTTGTTCCGCACGCGGCCAGTTTGCGTGAGGGATTCGCGCCCGGAGGGCCGAGACGCCGGCGCGCCCGCGTCGGCGTCTCGGGAACGCGAGCGGCCATGGCGCGCCGGCGGCTCGGCGCCGTTGGCAACGGCGGTATCGTTGCCTACGGCGCGCGAAGCCCGGCCCGGAGCGCAGCGGAGGGACACGCCCGCATCCAGCGCTTCCGGTTCGCGCCCCGGCATCGACTTCTCGGACTCCGTATCAGGCGGCAGCCAGCGCCGGGGGGCGCTCGGCGTGGCGGTATTCGACCGTGTACCCCAGCGCGCGGGGGATGGCCAGCAGGCGGTCGAGGTCCACGTCCACGCGGGCGCCGGCCTTCTGCGTCACCTCGTCCTCGATCGGCAGGTCGAAGTCGTCGGCGCCGTACTCCAGGGCGCGGAAGGCGTCTTCGTTCTGCGTGAGCACCGAGGTGCGGAAGTGCTTCACGTTGTCCAGGAAGATGCGGCACAGCGCCATGTGCCTCCAGTACTCGCGCGGGGTGATCTCGCGCCCGCCCAGCGCCGTGCCGTACGGCTTGTACGTCCAGCAGAGGAAGGAGAAGAGGCCGCCCAGCCCGTCGGCCAGCGCCGCGTCCTGCCAGTCGCGGGTGCGCCGCAGGTGCTCCAGCCGCTCCTCGAAGGTCTCGTCGAAGCCGATCACCATCGTGCCCGTGGTGCGCATCCCCGCGTCGATCACGGCGCGCTGCGCCTCCAGGTACTCGCGCACCGTGTACTTGAACTTGGCGTGGCGCTTCCGGAAGTCCTCGGTGAGGATCTCGCTGCCGCCGCCGGTGATCCAGTGCACCCCCGCGTCGCGCAGGCGCAGCGCGGCGTCCAGGTGGCTGAGGTTGGCGCGGTCGGCCAGGTACATGAACTCGGCGATGGTGAGCGCGTAGAACTCCACCCGGTCGCCGTAGCGCTCGCGCACGGCCGCGAAGAGGTCGGCGTAGTAGTGCAGCGGGAGCTTGGGGTTGAAGCCGCCGTTGAAGCCCACCAGGTCGCCGCCCACCGCCAGCAGCTCGTCGATCTTGGCGAACACGTCCTCGCGCGTGAGCACGTAGCCGCCCGCCTGGTTGGGAAGCACGTAGAAGGCGCAGTAGTCGCACTGCGCCACGCACACGTTGGTGTAGTTGATGATCCGCATCACCATGTAGGTGGCGCGGTCCGGCTGGTGGTAGCGCGCGCGGACGGCCTGGGCCAGCTGCTTCAGCTCGTCGTCCGACGCGTGGTGCCAGAGCACCGCCGCGTCGTCGAGCGTGATGCGCCCTCCCTGCTCCACCGTGGCCGCGACCTCGCGCAACCGCGCGGCGGCGTCGTTCGCTGCGTCCGTGGCCGGCACCTGGCTCCCCTGCATCCGTGGCGGAAATGCTGACGATCGCTGCGGTTAAGAATGGGGTAGCGGCGGGTTCGGGTCAACCGCGCGGAGCCCTCGAAACGTGTCCGTCGGGGGGATCGCGAGGGGACGACGACAGGCGCGGCGCGGGATTCCCCACGTCGCCGGTCGACCCGGCTGCGCGACGACATCGAACGTCGACCTCAACCCATTGCCAAGCGGGGGTCGACGGCATCCGAGCGGCCCTCGGCGGAATCCCTGGGGTCGCGCACGACGAACGGGCGGACGCCGCGAGGGCGCCCGCCCGTGTCGTTATCTCGTTATCTACACTCGTTGGTTTTACAGGTACGGATGACGGGTGGACGCGGGAAGGTGGCGGCGCACGGCCGCGACGGCTTCGCGCGGCTGGATCGGCTTGGCGAGGTACTCGTCGTAGAGCGCCCCGTCGCGGTCGTCCTCCGGGATCGCCGACGCGGTGAGCAGGACGATGGAGATGCGGCGGGTGCGCTGGTCGGCCTTCAGGCGGCGGATCACCTCGAATCCGTCCACGCCGGGAAGGCAGATGTCCAGCAGCATCACGTCGGGTACGTGCGCGCGGGCCAGGCTCACCGCGGTGTCGCCGTCCCCGGCCTCCAGCACGCGGAACCCCTCGTGCAGCAGGATCGCGCGGTAGATCTCGCGCTGCTCGGCGAGATCGTCCACCACCAGCACGTACCCCGGCCCCGGCTCGCTCATTCCACCCCGTTCGGTGTGGGTGTGTGGAATGACGACGATCCCGCGCCCCTCGCCGTCACGCATGGCGACGCGGCGTCACGCGGACGACTCGGCCGGCTGATCGACGGTACGGCCGGACGCCGGGGAGCCGGGTCTCGAGATCACGGCCGTATCAGATACGGCGCACGGAGGGTGTCAGATACAACGCGCGTTTCCCATCTGCTCCGCAAGTGATTCGTGGCACAGGGGTTGCCCTTGTTCTGTCACGTTCTGCTACGAGGAAACGCGGGTGCCTTCACGGCGCTCCACACGCATCGCATATCATGCTGCACCGCACCATCCCGTCCCTCTCCGGAGGGCTCGCGCGCGTGGCTCCGTTCACGTCGGCGCTCGCCTTTTGCGCCCTGCTGGCCGCCTGCGACGGCGGGGGTGGAGGCGGCGGCGGTGGCGGAGGCCCGGTCGGCCCGGCCACGGCCTCGCTGGCGCCGCTGGGCGCCACGCAGTTCAACGGCGCGCCCGGCTTCGCGCTCGACGACTCGGTGGCGGTGCGGGTGACCGGCTCGGGCGGCGCGCCGCTGGCCGGCGCGGCGGTGAGCTTCGAGGTCACCGGCGGCGCGGGCTCGGTCTCCCCCGCCTCCGTCACCACCAACGCCGACGGCGTCGCCAAAACGCGCTGGACGATGGGCGCCGAGGGCGCCAACACGCTGCGGGCGGCGCTCCCCAGCTTCTCGGCGACGCCGCCGGTGGCGTTCAGCGCCACCGCCGCGTGGGGCCCCGAGGCCGCGCTCTCGGTGGTGAGCGGCAACCAGCAGGTCACCGCCGCCGGCTGCGCCCCGCTGGCGCCCGTGCTGCTGAAGGTGGCCGACGCGTCGGGCGCGCCGGTGGCCAACGCCCCCGTGTACCTGAACGTGACCGCCGGCGGCGGCCGCGTGACCTCCACGAAGCTCGCGTCCAACGCGCAGGGGCTGGTGCAGGTGCCGTGGACGCTGGACGCCGCGGGCGCCCACGCGCTGCAGGCCTCGCTGCACAGCCGCACGCCGGCGCAGGTGGACCTGGCCGCCACGGCGGTGCCGGTGGCGCCGGGCGGGGTGGCGGCGGCCGGCAACATCCTGGTGGACACGCGCACCTGCAAGCCGCACCGGTTCATCGGGCTGGCGCGCTCGGGGCTGGAGAGCTGGCCCACCGGCGACGACCGGCTGTTCAGCCCCACGCTGGCGCGGCAGGACTTCCTGAACATCAGGAGCTGGGGCTCCAACGTCGTGCGCATCCCGCTCAACCCGGCGTACTGGGTGAAGACGGCGGGGAGCTACAGCGCCGGCTACCCGGAGCAGGTGGACTCGGCGATCGCGCGGGCCAGGTCGCAGGGGCTCGACGTGGTGATCGACATGCACTTCTCCGATCGCGGCGACCCGTCCAGCAAGGCGTACCGGCTGGAGCGCATGGCCGACGCCAACCACGGCATCACCTTCTGGAAGGAAGTGGCGGCGCGCTACAGGAACGACGGCCGGGTGATCTTCGAGCTGTACAACGAGCCGCACGACATCTCCTGGGACACCTGGCTGAACGGCGGGCCCAGCGGCGACGGCTACATGACCGCGGGCTACCAGCAGCTCTACGACGCGGTGCGCTCCACCGGCGCGCAGAACCTGGTGATCGTGAACGGCCTCAACTGGGGCTACGACATGAGCCAGGCCGGGACGCACATGCTGAACGGCTACAACATCATCTACGGCATGCACGTGTACGACTGGCCCGAGAAGCAGCCGGCGCGCTGGGAGCAGGACTTCGGCTACCTGGCCGCGCGCGTCCCGATGATGATCGGCGAGTTCGGCACCACCGACTGCGGCACCGCCTACTACAAGTCGGTGATGGACTACGCCGACCAGAAGAACATGAGCTGGATCGGGTGGGCCTGGTACGCGCCGCCGGCCGACCGGCAGGACCTGCTCTGCAGCTTCGCCGCGCTGATCACCGACTGGAACGGCACGCCCTCGCCGATGGGCGCGGTGGTGAAGGCGCACATGCAGGGCTACCCGCGCTGAGCGTGGCTGTACGCGGCTTCACGACGATGCGCCGGCCGGGCATGGCTGCCCGGCCGGTGCTCGCGTTCGCGGGGGCGGCGCTGCTTGCCGTCTCCGCCGTCACCGGCGCCTGCGCGCAGCCGCGGCCGGTCGCGGTGCCTCCCGACGCCTGCCCGTTCGCGGGCTATCCCGGCCGTGTCGCGCCCGTGCCCGGGGGGCCCGCCGACTCGTCGGTCGCCTGGTTCCACGCGGTGCCGGGGGTGGCGCTGGGCGATCCCGGCCCCGACGCCTTCCGCAACGCCGACCCCGATTCCTCGCCGCGCATCGTCCGCGCGGGGAGCGAGCGGGTGGACACGGCCTCGTACCGCGCCTTCCGCCGGGGGGTGGCGCCGCTGCTGGAGCGCTGGGCGCGCGATCCCCGGCTCGCCATCAACCCCGCGTACGTGGCCGCGCTCCTCGCCAAGGAGAGCGGCTTCGACCCGCGCGCGGTGAGCCCGCACGCCGCCCTGGGCTACGCGCAGCTCACCTTCGCCGCCGACTCGGACATGCGCATCATCACGCGCGCCGACTCGCTGTCGGGGTGGATGTGCCGCGAGGTGCGCGGCTGGCCCCGCGATCCGCGCTTCCACGCCGCGCCCGCGTCCCCGGGCGCGGTGCGGGAGATGGTCGCGTCCGGCAGCATGGGGCCGCGCACCGAGTACCTGCTCGACGCGCGCGCGTCGGCGCGGGCGGCGGTGCTCTGGGTGCGGCTGCTGGAGGCGATCTGGACGGAGAGCCACTGGCCGGGGATGTACGGCGACTCGGCGCGCAACCGGCTGAACGGCGGACGGCCGCTGAGCGAGGGGCAGCTCCTGGAGCTGGTCACCGCCAGCTACAACCACGGCTATCCCGACGTCTGGAACCTCGTCCGCGACCACGGCGCCGCCTGGAAGGAGCACCTTCCCCCCGAGCCGCGCGACTACGTGGAGCGGATCCGCGCCTACACCATCATCTTCCAGCAGCCCCGCCGCCCGCGCTGAGCGGATCCCATAACGGCGGGTTTCACACGGAGTCAGCGGAGTCAACGGAGGGAACGGAGGCGTTTCGGCGGCACCTCCCGATCGACACGCATCGTCAACTGCGTCGATCGGGTGGACGCACTCCTCCCCGCCGTTCTTTTCAGCCAGTGGTGTCCACTTTCAAAAATTTCGATCCACAGTGCACGCTGCTCCTGCTACCTGCTTCCCCCTCTTCCCTCCACGCATGATCGGCGGGAGCCCTGGCATCTCCGCCACACGCGTGGAGAGTCGCACGCGACCACCGTGCGACTCCTTTCTTTTCTGCACGACGGGCTTCCGCGGATCGCTCCGAAGTTACTCCGTTAACTCCGCTGACTCCGTGTGAAACGTCGTTCGGGGGATCAGGGATGGAGACGGTCGCGGCTCAGCTCGCGGGGACCTGGGCGGCCAGGGTCACGCCGGGGCGCGATCGCCGGGAGCGCCTCGGGGCAGCGACCTGGTCCTGGTAAGGTGGATCGGTTCGTCATGGCTCCCAGGGCGTCAGGACGATTTCCGATTCCGCCCCCGCTTCGCACGGCGCCTCCGTTTGCCCGATGATTTCGGCGTTTCGGACGGACTTGCCGCGACGCTCGGCATCTCGCCGTCTTCGCCTCCG
This sequence comes from Longimicrobium sp., assembly GCA_035630095.1. GTDB lineage: Bacteria > Gemmatimonadota > Gemmatimonadetes > Longimicrobiales > Longimicrobiaceae > Longimicrobium. The sequence goes on along the minus strand of DASQLJ010000752.1, from coordinate 2,587 downwards.
CCAGCATCGTTCCGCGGGCCCGGCTCTGGTGATGCGCTCGGCGGGAATGGCGGGACCGCGATGAACATCGTGCTGCCGCCGCCGCGCGGCTCCCCAACGGTGTCACGGTCGTTCGATGGAGCGCGCGACTCGCCGGCGGCGCCGGTCTCTTCCGGTGGTCGTATCTCCGCGGCGCGAACGGTCGCCGGGCTGGGCCCGGGTGTCGCGATCGGCAGGAAAGGCGGGACGGCCATGAACAGCTCGCCGCCTCCTCCCGTGCCTACCGCGCCGGCGAGCTCGTTCGGCGATGCGTCCGGCGCGGAGGCGCCAGCCTCGATCGGCGCGACCGAGACTGGCGCTTCGTTGCCCTCGTCCGGCATCGCCGCGCCGCCGGCAGCTGCGTTCGGCGAAACCTCCGCCGCGAGCCGGACCAGCGGAGCGTCGGGAGCCGCGACGGGCTTTTCGCTCGGCTCGGCGGGCGGCACGGGAACGGCATCGCTCGATGGAGCGGACGCCGGGGACTTTGCCGGCGAGATGGGCACCGCGGCGATCGCCGTCTCGCCGGCTACGCCCACCGGCCCGGCGGCGGGGGCGAGATCCGCCGGCGCGAACGCGGGGGCTGGAGTGACCACGCCCGCGGCGGGCTGCGTGGCGGCGGGTGCCGGTCCACCCCGGTGGCCTTTCAGAACGTCGAACAGCTGCGAGAGCACCCAGACGCTCACACCGGGGAGGAAGTAGACCCAGAGGCTCCAGGTGTCGAACAGGAGCCAGCTGACCACCGGCGTAACCGCCACGCACAGCCCCAGCGAAAGGACGGTGGCCCGGACGTGCGTGCGGCCGCGGAAGATCCACGCGATGACGATCCCCGTGAGCAGCTGGATCACGAAATAGGACCAGAAGCCCGGCGAATACGGTCCGCCGCCGTCGAGCTCGGTCTCGAGAACCTGCGCCAGCACGTTGACGCCCGCCATGTCACCCACTGGCGTACGGCGGACGTCGCGGCCTTCCGTGAAGGTTCCCCCGAGCAGCACGATGTTGCCGCGGAGCACGTTGTCACGGGCAAAACCGCCCTGCGACACCGTGCCGAGGACCCACTGTGCGGTCATCGCTTTCTCCGCCTCGGCGATCGGATGGAAGCGGATCAGCCGGGTCGTTCCGCTCGGCTCGAACTGGATCTCTCGCCCCCTCATCGCCAGCACGGCGGTGGAGAACGTGGGCAAGTCACCACGCGACGTTCCGAGGAACCGCGAGTAGCGCCGGGTGAAGCCGTCGCCGTCTTCCGGCAACTCCGCGAACCCGGCACGGAGCGGCCCCGGGTCGTCACGGCCCGCGGCGGGCCGCGGCACCCGCTGGCCGGGCGGGCAGGTGGCGAACTCGGCTCCCCTGACGCCGCACCGGGTGTAGCGGACCCATACGACTGGAACTCCGTCCACGGTGTCTGGCAAGCTCGTGTAGGCGGGACTGACGCTTTCGATATCCACCCCGATCACCGCCGGCCCGGCGGTGGCGATCGCCCGGACGATCTCCATGATCTTTACCGGGTTCATCGGGCTCTGCTTGCCGAAGAGCTCGAGGTAGGCGGTGTCGTCGATGGCGACCACTTTCACGACGCTGGGGCGGGTCGGGTCCGCCGTATTGGCCTGCAGCGCGAACGCGGCTTCTCCCGGCGCGCCGTGGCGTTCCAGGATGAACGAGAGAACGAGGGTGGCCGCGAAGACGGCGGCCGCGCGGACGCGGCTCACGGGGACGAAGGAGCGGCGCCCGCCGGGCCCCGGAGCGCCAGGTGATGAAGCGTGGCTCGAAGCACCTTGATGGTGTCCTCGTCGTGACGGCCGCCGTTCAGGTCCCGCAGCCGCGCCGACAGCTCCCGGAAGGCCGCGGCATCGTCGATGGCGGTGGGGGTGCCGTCCATCACCAGCACCCAGGTGGCGTCGGGTTGCACGCCGACCGGGTCGGTTTGCCCGCCGACCAGGCGGATGGCATAGAGCCCGGGAGGCAGGAATGCCGACGCGACCAGTGCCGGCCTTCCCGGTGTCAGCCAGACGCGGAGCGGCTCCCAGAAGTGGGCCGTGGCAGCCCTGTCGAGTGCCGCCACGCAGAGCAGCACCTCCCGCTGCTTGATGCTGTCGAGCGCCGGCGCAAGGTTGACGCCGCCAGGACCGCGGATCACGATGGCTTCCTCCGGCCGAGGGTCGCCCTGCGGTAGAGGGACGCCCCGCGTGAGGTTCACGCTGTAACGGTCCGGCCCTCCTCCCAGGCTGATCCTCACGGCCCGGAGCCACTGCCCCAGCCGGAGCCCTCCCGGTCGGTTTGCCAGGATCGGGTGCCTCCGAGTGCAGTCGCCGGGCCGCGAACAATGGAATCCCAGCGCAGGATCGTCGGCAAACAGCACCAGGTTCAGGTAATTCGTCGCCCCCGCGCGTTCGCCCGCCCACACCGAGTCACCTTCCAGCACGGGCTGGCCGAGGCCGAGCGGCTGCGTCGGCTGCGACGATGTGAACCACGTTCCACTCAACGACAGGACGAACCCGGCGTCGGTGCGGCTCTGCGCGGCGAGGGGGTGCGCGTGCGCGAGCAGGATGGCGGTGGCGAACGCCGCGGCGGTACG
>DASQLJ010000751.1:0-13262 GCA_035630095.1 Longimicrobium sp. | reverse complement strand
CCCCGAGCTGGTGCTGCTGGACGTGATGATGCCGGGGATGGACGGGTGGCAGGTGTGCCGCACCATCAAGAACCACCCCGAGTTCGGGGGGAGCACGCGGGTGGTGATGGTCACCGCCAAGGGCGCGTTCGAAGACAAGTTCGAGGGACTGCGCAACGGCGCCGACGACTACGTGGTGAAGCCCGTGGACTTCAAGGACCTGCTCGAGAAGGTGGAGCGCAACCTTGCCGCCAGGGGCAGCGCCGCGTGAGGATCGTCGGATACGTGGGCGACACCGCCCTGCAGGAGGCGCTGGCCGAGGCCGCCGGACGCCTGGGGGCCGAGCTGGTGTCCATCAACGCGGGTGCCGGCGGGCTGGCGGCCAACGCCGACCAGCTCCTTCCCGTGCTGCGCACCCATCCCAACGCCCTGGTGTTCGAAGTCAAGCCCGACCTCCTCGCCACCGTGCGCACCGAGACGCGCGCCCGCGACATCTCGCTGATCGCCGCGTGCAACGGGCAGGAGGACGTGCGCCGCGCCGTGCGCTGCGGGGTGGACGACTGGATGCTCCTCCCCGCCGACGCCGACCAGGTGCACGCGCGCCTGATGGCGCTGGGCTACCGGCCACGCGCCGGCGGCGACCAGCCGGTGGGCGAGCTGGCCGACCACATGCGCTACGAGGAGCTGCTGTACGACCGTTTCACCGGCTTCCCCACCCTGCCGGTGATGCTGGAGCGCGGCCGCGAGCTGCTGGAGCGCCGCGGGCGGATGACCGTGCTCTACATCGAGTTCGTGCGCTACAGCAAGCTCGAGGAGATCTACGGCTGGGAGAAGCTGGACGCCGTGCTGCAGAGCACCGCCGCCGCCGTGCGCGACTTCTACGACACGCGCACCAGCGGCGAGGAGAACCTGCTGATGGTGAGCCACACCGGCGACGACGACTTCATCTTCTTCACCGACCTTCCCGACGCGGTGGAGACGGCCGAGCGGCGCATCAACGAGATCACCCACGCGCTGGAGCAGCACGTGCGCGGCCGCATCGAGGCCGAGCACGGCGAGGACGTGGCGGGGCTGTTCGAGATCTACGTGGGCTCGGCCACCCTCTTCCGCAACCCCAAGATCCGCCCCGAGCGCATCATCTACCGCGGCATCCGCGAGGCGGCGGCCGCGGCGCGGGGCGTGGAGAGCCGCGAGCGCAGCCGCAAGGTGGCCGACCTGAAGGAAACCATCCGGGAGGAGGCGGTCTACATCGTCTACCACCCGATCGTGGTGACCGAGACCAAGGAGATCTACGGCTACGAGGCGCTGGCCCGCGGCACCCACCGCGCCCTCCGCTCGCCCGAGGTGATGTTCGGCGTGGCGGAGGAGGCCAACCTGATCTGGGAGCTTTCGCGCCTCTGCCGGCGCAAGGCGATCCAGGGGATGGACGAGACGCTCGCCGCCGGGCAGTACCTCTTCCTGAACATCGACCCGCACGACTTCCGCGACCCCTCGTTCCGCTTCGACGAGGAGGACATGAACGTGCCGCACCCCGAGCGGATCGTGCTGGAGATCACCGAGCGCACGGCGATCACCGACTATCCCACCTTCCAGGGCTACCTGCGCGCCTTCCGCGACCACGGCTTCCGCTTCGCGGTGGACGACGCGGGGAGCGGCTACGCCGGGCTGGGGAGCATCGCCAACCTCGAGCCCGACTTCATCAAGCTCGACATCTCGCTGATCAGCGGGATCGACGCGAACTTCATGAAGCAGAACCTGGTGGAGACCATGGTGCAGTTCGCCAACGACAACGGGATCAAGGTGATCGCCGAGGGCGTGGAGCGGGTGGAGGAGTACGAGACGGTGAAGCAGATCGGCGTCCATCTCACCCAGGGCTTCTACTTCCACGACGCGCAGACGCGCGGGCACGTGGCGGGGGCGGCGACGGCGAAGGCGTGAGGGGCGGACGCAAGCAGGCCGCGGAAGCACGGGAATGTCGCTGGATCTGCCGGATCGTCGTCCCCCCGGGCCCTCGCGCGAGCCGCGGGCGGACACCGTTGGGCGGGGCTGGCGAGGTGGGTGGAAGATGAATAAAGTGAACGGCGGAGCGAGGTGCGCTCCGCCGTTCCGCGTTCACGTTCCTCTCGCACCCCACCGTGACCCTCGACTACGCTCCCCCCGTTTCGAAGCTCCTCGAGTTTGGCTACCTGAGGCGGCCGCCTGCGTCGTACGTGCGGCTGCTGAGGCTGGCTCCGGAGCACGTCCCCGAGTTGCTTCGCCTCGCGGGCGACCCCCGGCTGTTGGGCGACGAGGTCGTGGACGGCCTCGACTCCAGCGCCTACTTTGGACCGCTGCACGCCTGGCGCGCGTTGGCCGAGTTGCGTCCGCCCGGGGCGGCCGAGGCCCTGGTGGAGCTCTACCACGCGTACCCGTACGACGAGGACGTGCTCGACGAGCTCCCCGAGTGCGTCGCCGCGATCGGGCCCGACGTCGCCCCGCTGCTGATTCGCGCCGCTAGCGACGGCGGGTGGACGACGGATTCGCGAAGCGTGGCGGTGCGCACCATGGAAGTGCTCGCGCGGAGGCATCCCGAAACGCGCGAGGAGCTGCGTGCGCCGCTGGGCTCGCTGTTCGACGGCTACGTAGACAACGATCCCGAGCTCAACGCGGCCCTGGTGTATGGGCTGGTGGCGACGGGCGCAGTGGAGCATCGCCCGGCGATCGAAGCCGCTCTCGCGCTCGGGCACATCTCGCGCGAGCACTGGGATTGGGATTGGCTGGAGGATGAGTTCGGGGTGGTGCTCCCCCCGGAGCTGCCGCGAAAGCCGGCGGAGATCGTCATCATCCCGCCCCGTCACTCCGGAGCCGCCGCGGCGCCGAAGCGCGACAGCTCCGCCACCGCGCGGCGCAAGCGGATGCAGAAAGCGGCGCGCCGGAAGAACCGGAGGCGCCGGTAGCCGCAGCCTTTGCGCGCACGCTGGCACGCGCCTCGCGCAAACGGACACCGCGGCACACGAACAACCGAGCAAGGTCAGGGATGAGCGAGCCCGTCCATACGCAGACGCCCGTGGTGGAGCCACCGCAGCCGGCCGGCAGCGGCGCGGCGTCGGGCTCGCCGTCGCCGGTGACGGAGCTGGCGCGGCTGCTGGAGGGGCGCCGCGGCGAGCGGCACGTGGTGGCGCTGCAGGACTTTCCCGACCCCGACGCGATCTCGTCGGGGATGGCGTACCGCGAGATGGCGAGCGCCTTCGGCATCACCGCCGACCTGATGTACGAGGGGGTGATCAGCCACCCCGAGAACCTGGCGCTGATCAACCTCCTGGAGATCCAGGTGATCCCCTGGACGCGCGAGGAGGACCTGGAGCGCTACGCCGCCGCCGTCTTCGTGGACAACCAGGGCACCACCACGCACCTGGCCGAGCGGCTCAAGCAGGCGGGCGTGCCCACCCTGGCCGTGGTGGACCACCACGACCCGCAGGACTTCCTGGACCCCATCTTCAGCGACGTGCGCCCGCTGGGCGCCGCCGCCACCATCTTCGCCGAGTACCTGCAGAGCGGCGCCGTCCTCAAGCTCGACCCCGGCAACGTGGCGCACGTGCGGCTGGCCACGGCGCTCATGCACGGGCTGCACAGCGAGACCGACGGCTTCGTGCGCGCCCGCCCGCCCGAGTACCAGGCGGCCGGCTACCTGAGCCGGTTCATGGATTCGGACCTGCTGGAGAAGGTGCTGTGCGTGCAGAAGTCGCACGCCACGCTGCGGGTGATCGAGGAGTCGCTGCACGAGCGCACGGTGCGCAACGGCTTCTCCGTGGCCGGCGTGGGCTACCTGCGCTGGGCCGACCGCGACGCCATCCCCCAGGCCGCCGACTTCCTGCTGGCCGAGGAGAACGTGCACACCGCGATCGTCTACGGCCTGCTGAGCGACGAGGAGGGCCGCGAGGTGATCTCCGGCAGCCTGCGCACGCAGAAGACCACGCTCCGGGTCGACCGCTTCATCAAGGACGCGCTGGGCGAAGACATCCGCGGGCGCCCGTACGGCGGCGGCCGCAGCCGCGCCGGCGGCTTCGAGATCGACTGCGGCTTCCTGACGGGGGATGAGGACGACACCGAGCAGCGCCGCCTCAAGTGGCAGCTCTACGACCGCCGCATCCGCCGCAAGCTCTTCCGCGCCGCCGGCGTGGAGGACCTCGACTACGTGCTGGAGCGCGCCGGCGACGCGGACGACGAGGAGCGGGAACGGGACCGTTGATGGCGGCGGGGTGACGCCGGACCGGCATCATCGCCAGAAAACGAAGCGCGGAGGCTGAGATCAGCCTCCGCGCGCATCATTGCATCCTGCGACGTCGTCGTGCGATTCCGCTACGAAATCACCTGCGTGGTCCAGTCGCAGCTGGGGCCGCCGCGGGCCTCGCAGCGCGGGTGCGAGGCGGAGTGCTTGCGGCCGGTGTACTCGGTGACCAGTTCCGAGAGCGCGCCCGAGTAGAAGGCGCAGGCGGCGCCGCCGGGGTCGGCGTGGCTGGTGATGGAGCCGGCGATGCTGAGCGCCACCGGCTTCACGCTCACCGTCATCCGCGCCTCGCCGGCGAGCTGGCGGAAGAGCTTCTCGGCCGCCTTGCGCGCGGAGCGCTGCTTGGCGCCGGCGGGGAGGAAGCGCACCATCCGCCGGAAGGTGCCCGAGCGCTCGCTCCAGGCGTGGCGCGCCACGCGGCGGCCCGCCTCCTCGAAGATCTCGTCGCCGTCGGGACGGCGGATCACCAGGCGGATCAGGTCGGCCACGGTGGCCGGGCTCTGCATCCGCTTACGCTTCACCTCGCCCTGGAAGTGGTGGATCTGCCGGAACACCACGTCGGAGAGGCCCAGCCGGCGCGGCATGCTGGCGGACGGGTTCTCGCCCTCCAGGTACTCCTCCGGCCGGTCCATGTCGCGCATGGTTTCGAGCAGGATGAGCGGAAAGACGGGGGTGACGGTGGCGCCCGCCCCGGCGGCTGCGTTCGTGGCCATCTAGCGGTGGTGGAGTGAGCGGGCACGGCGGACTGGAGGGCCGGAATTTCGTCCCCGTCCCCCGTTCTGGCAAGTACGTGGCAGATATGCAGATGTCCGATCAACTGCGGCATCGGCCTGCCTCTTGCACCCGCGCCGGCATCGCAGACGGACCCGTACAGACCAAGCCGGAGACGACCCGTGGCGCACAACCCGAACGAGAATCCCACCTGCGTCTTCTGCCGCATCATCGGCGGCGACGAGATGGTGAGCGTGATCCACGAGGACGACGACACGATCGCCTTCCTCGACATCCAGCCGCTGCACCCCGGGCACGTGCTGGTGATGCCCAAGTCGCACTACAAGAACCTCTTCTACGTCCCCGAGGAGCTCGCCGCGCGCACCTTCGCGGTGGCGCGGCGCATCCTCCCCGGGCTGCGCAAGGCGACGGGGTGCCGCGCCGTGAACCTGTTCAGCCCCAACGGCACCGACGGCGGGCAGGACGTCTTCCACTTCCACCTGCACCTGATCCCGGTGCCGCACGGTGCGCCCTTCCCGCTGCAGCTCCCGGACGAGGGCGCCGAGGTGCCCAGCCGCTCGCAGCTCGACGTGATGGCCACGCACGTGATGCGCTGCATCCACGACGAAGGCGGCGAGCCCACGCAGCCCGAGGGCGAGGCGGTGGAGGCGGCGGCGACTACGTAGGACGATCCGGCGAGATGGTGGAGAACGGAGAGGCCGGGCGCGGGTGCCCGGCCTCTCCGTTTTTCGCATCGATCCCCGAAGTGTCAGCAGAGCGGGAATGCGGAGCAGTGGTGCTCGCAGGTGTTGCACGTCTGGCAGGTGTTCCAGCAGCTCGCCTGGCAGGTGTTGTAACAGGTGTTCACGCAGCTCACGCAGGTATTCACGCAGCTTCCGCCGCAGCTCTCCGTGTAGGCCGGCTCGTTCTGCCCGGCCACGGTGCCGCGAACCTCATCCTGCCGCTGCACGTCGAACGATTCGACGTGCAGCTCGTCCAGCTCCAGCTTCAGCTTCCCCATCGGTCGCTCCTGGCTCGGGTTTCCTTCCTCCTGGCGTTCCACTCATCATACGACTTTATAAGAGTTCGTGAAAGCAGTCGCGCCGATGGTGGAAATACCCAGATGCACCTTTGATTTCACAGCATTCGAATCAGCGGTATCGGTCTTCATCCATGTAGGTGCGCTCGACATTCACCCCATAAGAGCCATCGCCTTTGGATTCGGATCGCGCCGACGGCGGGTGGGGGTGAAACCCGTCACCCTCGCCGTCAGTCCGGACGAGCACCGCTCCACGTCAGAAGGGCCGCTCCGTTGACCGGGCGGCCCCTTCCTGGCGTTCGCGTGATCGAAAGATCCTACGGCCGCACCTCCGTGATCGGCCCCTCCATCCCCACGCGGTCGACGGCGCTCACGGCGATGCGGTCGGCGCCGGCGGGCGCGGTCCACGTCGTCTGCGCGCCAGGGAGGACGTCGGTGGTCCACCGGCCGGCGGCGCGGGCGCGGACGGCCCACCGCGTGGGCGTGGTGCCGCCGCCCGCCGCGATCGTCACCGTCGGCCCGGCCGCGCCGGCGGTCGACGTCGTCACCCGCGGCGCGCCGGGGCGGCCGCGCGCGAGCCAGGGCGTGGCCGGCGGCAGCGCGCGGTCGGGATAGGCCTCGCGCGTCAGTCGCTCGCTCAGGCTGTCCTTGTTCAGCACGAACGCCTTCATGCTGAAGTGGATGTTGCCCACGTCGGCCCCCATCCGCCCGCGGGTGACGAACACCTGGCCGATCACCTCGTCGGCCGTCCACGGGGTGGGGGCGCCCTCGAAGGTGCGGCTGGTGAAGTTGCCCGGCCACAGGTGCCGCCCCATCACGTTCTCCTTGGCCCACCAGTCCAGCAGCAGCGGGTAGCTCTGCCCGGTGCGCGCGATCGGCCAGTAGAGCTGCGGGGTGAAGTAGTCGGTCCACCCCTCGCGCAGCCACTTGCGGGCGTCGGCGTAGAGCATGGCGTACTGGTCGAAGCCCGTCACGATCTGCGACGGATACCCCGGGCGCCAGATGCCGAACGGGCTGATCCCCACCTGCACCCACGGCTTCACGCCGTGCACCTCGCGGTACATCCGCTCCACGAAGCGGTCCACGTTGCCGCGCCGCCAGTCGTCGCGAGCCAGCCGGCCGCCGCCCTGCCGGTAGCGCTGCCAGCTCGGCTCGTCGGGAAAGTCGATGTTCCTCCCCGCAGTGTCCCTTTCGGGATACGGGTAGAAGTAGTCGTCCACGTGCACGGCGTCCACGTCGTAGCGCCGCACCACGTCCAGGATCACGGCGATGGAATGGTCCTGCACCCGCGGCTCGCCGGGGTCCATCCACAGGAAGTTCCCGTAGCGCTTCACCACGTCGGGGTGGGTGCGCGAGATGTGCGTCGCGACCTCCGGCGTCTTGGCCGACGGGTGGCGGGCGCGGTACGGGTTGAACCAGGCGTGCAGCTCCATCCCGCGCCGGTGCGCCTCGGTCACGGCGAACTCCAGCGGGTCGTAGCCGTCGGACGGCGGCGTGCCCTGCGCGCCGGTGAGGTACTCGGACCAGGGCTCGAGCGGCGAGCGGTAGAGCGCGTCGCCGGCGGGGCGCACCTGGAAGACGATGGCGTTCAGGTGCAGCGCGGCGGCGCGGTCCAGCAGCCCGATCAGCTCGGCGCGCTGGCTGTCGGCCGGCAGGCCGGGGCGCGACGGCCAGTCGATGTTCGCCACGGTGGCGATCCACACGCCGCGGAACTCGCGGCGCACCGCCGGCACCGCGTCGGCGGCGGAGCGGGGCGCGGCCGACGGCGGCGCGGCCGAGCACGCCGCGGCGAACGCGACGGGCAGCAGGGCGGCGGCGCGAAGCAGGCGAATACGCATCGGGTGGGTCGGTTCGGGTCCGGTCGCGGACCATGGGTTCGGGGGACGGCTCATCCATCCCCCGCGTCCACGTGCAGGCGCACACCTGCACGCACCGCGCCGCCGCCATGAACCGTCCGCCGGTCGAGTCCGTCCGCGCTCGCACGTGGCTGCCGTTGAAGCCTCGCGCCGTTTGCGAGGCTTTCCATTGTTCCAGCCTCGCGGCTTCAGCCGCCCTTCACAATGCTCGGACACCCTCCCCTGCCCACTCCCGCCGCCGTGATGATTCGGCGCGCGGCCCGGCACGGCGAAACGGGTCCGACGGGGCTCATCTCCCGACCACGGCCGGCCTCACCTTGCGGCGGCGGGCGCGCGCCCCAACTTCCCTTCCCCCGATCGAGCCGAGACTTCGAGGGCGGAGACGACGATGGCGGTACGCGCACCGGACTTCCGGGCCGAGCTGGAGTGGATCAACACCGGCGGGCGGCAGCTCACCCTGGCCGACTTCCGCGGGCGCATCCTGCTGCTCGACTTCTGGACCTACGGCTGCATCAACTGCATCCACATGATCCCCGAGCTGGCCGAGCTGGAGCGGCGCTTCGGGGGCGAGGTGGTGGTGGCCGGGGTGCACTCCGGCAAGTTCACCAACGAGCGCGTCACGGCCAACATCGCCCGCGCCTGCGAGCGGCTGGGCGTGCACCACCCGGTGCTCAACGACCGGCAGTTCCGCACCTGGCGCGAGTACGCGGTGGGCGCCTGGCCCACGCTGGCCATCGTTTCCCCCGAGGGCTACGTGCTGGGGATGCAGGCCGGCGAGGTCACCGCCGAGCAGCTCACCCCCGTCATCGCCGGGTGGATCCAGGCGCTGAAGGCGGCGGGGAAGATGACGCCCGGCGCGCCGGTGCCGTATGCCGCGCAGACGCAGCCGCCCGAGCCCGGCGAGCTGCGCTTCCCCTCCGGCGTGATCGCGCCCGACGCGGAGCGGCTGTTCGTGGCCGACACGGGGCACCACCGCGTGATCGAGATCGCCCTGGACGACGACGGGGTGACCGGCCGCGTCCTGCGCGGCTTCGGCAGCGGGCGGCCGGGGTGGATGGACGGCCCGTCGCACGCCGCCGCCTTCCGCGCGCCGCACGGGCTGGCGCTGGCGGACGAGGTGCTCTACGTGGCCGACACGGAGAACCACCTGGTGCGCGCGCTCGATCTGGTGCGCGGCAACGTGATGACGGTGGCCGGCGTGGGCGACCAGGCGCGCAGCCGCTACACCGCCGGGCGCGCGCTCGACACGCCGCTCAACTCGCCGTGGGACGTGCTGTGGAAGGACGGCCGCGTGTACGTGGCGATGGCCGGCCCGCACCAGCTCTGGCGCCTCGATCCCTCCACCGGCATGGCCGAGCCCTTCGCCGGCTCCGGCGCGGAGGAGCTGCACGACGCCGACCTGGAGATGGCCGCCCTGGCGCAGCCCAGCGCGCTGGCCACCGACGGCGGCCGCATCTACTTCGCCGACGCGGAGACCTCCGCCATTCGCTACGCCGTCCCCGGCGCGGACGTGCGCACCCTGGTGGGGAGCGGGCTGTTCGACTTCGGCGACCGCGACGGGAAGGGGGAGGACGCGCGGCTGCAGCACGCGCAGGGGCTGGACTGGTGGGCGCGCGAGCGGAAGGTGCTGGTCGCCGACAGCTACAACCACCGCCTGAAGACGGTGGACCCGTACACCCTCGAGGCCCGCGCGCTGGCCGGCACGGGCGAGCCCGGGCTGGTGGACGGCGGGGCGGAGGAGGCGCGCTTCTGGGAGCCCGGCGCCGTGGCCGTCACGCCCGACGGCGCGCGCGCCTACGTGGCCGACACCAACAACCACGCGCTGCGCAGGGTAGACCTCGACACCGGCCAGGTGCGAACGGTGGAGGTGCGGGGCGAGGGGTGAGCCCGAAACCGGCGGGGCGGTGCGCGCGTAAGTCGTGGCGCACCAGCGGCTTTCTCATTCTTTCCCCCGGCCGGAGCGCGTGGATGGACACGACCGAGCGACAGGTGATCGGCCACTGCGGCGAGTGCGGGATCGCCATCCTCGCCGACCACCCGTACGCCTGGTGCTCGAAGTGCGGCACCAGCCTGCCGGCGGAGATCAAGGCGAAGCTGGCACCGCTTCCGGCGCAGGATCCGCCCGAGATGCAGGCGCGGCGGGAGGGGACGGCGCTGGTGGTGCACGGCAACCCCGTCGCCTGCCCCATCTGCCGCCACGACCGCTTCACGATGCGGAAGACGCTGATGGGATCGCGCGGCGCGGCCTTCCTCGACATGGAGTGGGCCAGCCCCTCGGCCGAGACCCACATCTGCCAGCGCTGCGGCTACGTCCTCTGGTTCATGCGCTGAGAGCATCCGCGGAGGCTGAGGCGAAATATGCGAGTGAACTCGCGGCTACAACGGCACACAGTCCGCCTTCGCGGACTTCAACCGCGATTGGGTTGGTCCATTGACCCGGCGTGCTGACCTTCCTTCAGAGCCGCGTTTCCAACCCGCGCCCGCACGTCAATCGTACGGCGCCTTCCTCGACGAAAACTCACGCGTGCGCGAACGGCAGGGGTGACCACGGGATGATGGAAGCACGCGAGCTGGGCCGCACCGCGGTGCGGGTGACGCGGATCGGGCTGGGGATGGCGGCGCTCGGGCGGCCCGGATACATGGTGCTGGGCCACGCCGACGACCTGGCCGGCCGCACCGCGGTCGACGAGATGCGCGAGCGGGCGCACGCGGTGCTCGACGCCGCCTGGGAGCTCGGCATCCGCTACGTGGACGCCGCGCGCTCGTACGGCCGCGCGGAGGAGTTCGTGGCTACCTGGCTGCAGGCGCGCGGCCTCCCGCCCGGCGAGATGGTGGTGGGCTCCAAGTGGGGATACGCGTACACCGCCGGCTGGCGCGTCCACGCCGAGGTGCACGAGGTGAAGGAGCACACGCCCGCGCAGCTCGCCCGCCAGGCCGCCGAGTCGCTCGCGCTGCTGGGCCCGCACCTGCGCCTGTACCAGATCCACTCCGCCACGCTCGACACCGGCGTCCTCGACGACGCCGGCGTGATCGACGGCCTCGCGCGGCTGAAGGCGGGCGGCGTCGCGATCGGCCTCTCCCTCACCGGCGCGCGGCAGGGGGACACGCTCCGCCGCGCGATGGAGGTGCGGGTGGACGGCGAGCCGCTGTTCGGCGCGGTGCAGGCCACGTGGAACCTGCTGGAGCCCTCCGCCGGCCCCGCCCTGGCCGAGGCTCACGCCGCCGGCATGGGCGTGATCGTGAAGGAAGCGCTGGCGAACGGCCGCCTCACCACCCGCAACCACGATCCCGCCTACGCACGGGAGATGGCGATCCTCCGCGCCCAAGCCGAGCGACTCGCCACCACCCCCGACGCGCTCGCCATCGCCGCCGCGCTCGCGCAGCCCTGGGCAGACGTGGTCCTCAGCGGCGCCGCCACCGCCGTCCATCTCCGCTCCAACGCGGCCGCGCTGGACGTCGCGCTCGACGATGAGGCGCGGGCCGAGCTCGCCACGCTGGCGCACACCCCCGCCGCTTACTGGGACGAGCGCAGCCGCCTCCCCTGGACGTGATCCCGGGCACGCGCCCGATCAATCACCAGGTCCGGCAAGACCGTCTCAACCCCCGGTCACCGGAAACCACGCGCGAGGTTCCTCCGTTAACTCCGCTGACTCCGTGTGAAACCGTCGTCTTTCCGGATTGCAACGCACGTGTCCATCCCGCATCTCCCCAACACGAGAAGCCCTCTCCCGAGCGACGGGAGAGGGGCTTCTGCGTAGCGGCGGATGAGGTGCGGCTCAGTACTTCAGCACCGAGTAGACCTCGTAGGCGTCGAGGACGCTGCGCCCGTTGAGGAACTCGAGCTCGATGAGGAACGCGATCGCGGCGATGTCACCGCCGAGCGTCTCGATGAGCCCGGCGGCGGCGCGCGCGGTGCCGCCGGTGGCGAGGAGGTCGTCGATCAGGAGCACGCGCTCGCCGGGGCTCACCGCGTCCAGGTGCATCTCCAGCGCGGCGGTGCCGTATTCCAGCGCGTACTCGCGGTGGATCTTCTCCGCCGGCAGCTTGCCCAGCTTGCGGATCGGCACGAAGCCCACCCCCAACTCCATCGCCAGCGGGGCGCCGAAGATGAACCCGCGCGACTCGACACCCGCCACCACGTCGATCCCCTCGGCGCGGTAGCGGTCGGCGAAGTGCGAGACCGCCTCGCGCAGCGCTTCAGCGTCGCGCAGCAGCGGCGTCACGTCGCGGAACAGGATCCCCGGCTGGGGGAAGTCTGGAACGTCTCGGATCAGGGATTTGAGATGGTCCACGGGCGGGTCGGGGGATGGGGGTGGGAAACGGGTTCGGGGGGAACCCGGGCGTCGTTGACGGGTGCGTAGGAACAGGTGCGCGCGTGCGTCGACCAGCGCGGGAGCCTCGGTGGGCGCGGAGGCGAAACGCACTCGCGCACTTCGCGCGCCCCTCAGCTTGGTCGAGGCGCGCGCCGATGCCGAACGTCGACCTAACGCGCCAGCACGCCCGAATACTTCTCCCAATCATCCAGCACCATCCCGGCGCCGCGCACCACGCAGCTCAGCGGCTCGGAATCGACGTGGATCGGGAGGCCGGTCTCCTCGGCGAGGAGGCGGTCGAGGCCCTTGAGCAGCGCGCCGCCGCCGGTCATCACGATCCCCTCGTCCACGATGTCGGCGGCGAGCTCGGGCGGGGTGATCTCCAGCGCGCGGCGCACGGCGCTCACGATCGCGTGCACCGGCTCCTGGATCGCCTCGCGGATCTCCTCGCTGTACAGGCGCACCGTCTTGGGAATGCCGCTCACCAGGTCGCGCCCGTTCACGTCCATCTCGCGCTCCTGCCCGGTCGAGTGCGCGGAGCCGATCTGGATCTTCACGCTCTCGGCCGTGGCCTCGCCGATCAGCAGGTTGTAGCTCTTGCGCACGAAGGCCATGATCGCCTCGTCGAACTCCCACCCGCCGGTGCGGATCGACGCGTCGGCCACGATCCCGCTCAGCGCGATCACCCCGATCTCGGTGGTGCCGCCGCCGATGTTCACCACCATGCTGCCGCGCGGCGAGACGACGGGGAGCCCCACGCCGATCGCGGCCGCCATCGGCTCCGAGATCAGCCACACCTCGCGCGCGCCCGCCGCCGTCACCGCCGAGCGCACGGCGCGGCGCTCCATCTCGGTGATGCCGGATGGAACGCCGATCACCACGCGGGGCTTGGTCTTGAACAGCCCCTTGGGGCTCACGCGCGCCAGGTAGTGGCGCAGCATCAGCTCCGCCATGTCCACGTCGGCGATCACCCCGTCGCGCATGGGGCGGATCGCCAGGATCCCTTCGGGCGTGCGCCCCAGCATCCGCTTGGCTTCCAGGCCGATGGCGCGCACGCGGCCGCCGCGGCGCTCCACGGCCACCACCGAGGGCTCGTT
>DASQLJ010000750.1:0-3432 GCA_035630095.1 Longimicrobium sp. | reverse complement strand
GGGCGGCGGAACGTCGCCACGCACACGGCCACCCGCACCGGGGCCTTCCCTCCCGGCGCGGCATGATCGAGAATGGCCGCCGTGCGCTCAGCTCCGTACATCTGCACCACTTGCAATGGATTGATCCTGGTTCGTGACCGCCCGGCGGCGCATCATCCCCACGTCCGCCGCCGCGCCCGTCCCGCCGCGGTCCCTCATCGCCCCAGCGCCTCCGCCACCAGCGGCACCACGCGGGCGCGGATCGCGGCCTCGCTCGCCTCCGACACGAACCAGCGCCTGGCCGCCTCCGTCCGCCGCGCCGCGCCCGCCGGGTCGGCGGCGATGGCGGCCAGCGCGGCGGCCAGCGCGCCCGCGTCGCCCGCCGGCACCAGCCACCCCCGCTCGCCGCCGCCCAGCACCTCGGGGAGGTCGCCCACCGCGCTGGCGACCACGGGCACCCGCATCGCCATCGCCTCCAGCACCTTGGCCGGGAGCTGCGCCCGCGTGAAGGGCTCGTCGCGCTGCGGCGCCGGCGCCGCGTCGGCCGCGGCGAGGAGCGCCGGCATCGCCGCGTTGTCGCGCAGCCCCAGCGCGTGGAAGCGGCCGCCCAGCAGCGCCGCGGCCTCGCGCGCCGCGCTCCCGTCCACCTCCCCCGCCAGCGCCAGGTCCCACCCGGCGGCCGCGGGAAGCGCGAGCGCCTCCAGCAGCGTGCCCCACCCCTTGTGCGGCCGCGGCCGCCCGGCGAACACCGCCACCTTTCGGTCGATCGGCAGGCCCAGATCCCGCCGCAGCGCCGCGCGGTCGGACAGCTCCGGACGCGTCGGGTCGAAGGCCGCCTCGTCCGGCCCGTGCCGCAGCAGCACGCCGCCGTAGCGCGCCTGCAGCGCCCGCGTCGACACCGTCACCGCCCTGGCGCGGCCGGTCAGGAGATGGGCGATGCGCCCGTCCAGCGCGTGCGTGTCGCCCAGCCGCTGCAGCCAGCCGCGCACCCCCGGCGCCGGCTCGTCCACCCGGCGCGAGGCCCACTCGTCGTCCTCCACGTCCAGCAGCACCGGCCGCGGGCCGCGCCGCCCCGCGAGCACCGCGGGGAGGAGCGTGGAGAGGAGCGGCTTGCAGGCGTACAGCACGTCGCCCGTGGCCATCCCCGCCAGCCGCCGCGCCGCGGCCGCGATCGCCGCCAGCCCGGGGCGGCAGCGCAGCGCGCGCACCTCGAAGCGGCCCCGGTACGGCGCGTACACCTCGTCGCCGCTCAGCAGCAGCCCCACGATCTCCACCCGGTAGTCGGCCGCGAGCGCCTGGGCGATCGGCCCGGCGCGCACGATCGCGTTGCCGGCCAGGTCGTGCACGAACAGCGTCACGCCGGGGCGATCGTCACCCCTCGGCGGTCCAGCCTCACCCATCCCGCCCGCCGGCCTCGCTCCACGCCGGACGCACGGCCAGCCCCGTGAACGCCCGCGCCGGCCGCGGCGTGACACCGTAGCGGCGGCGGACGGCACCTCCCACGTCCCCGCCCCCGGCTTCGCTCGCCGCGATCGTGACGGTGGGAAAGGGCGTGGCGCGGCGTGCGGCGGAGACGATGGGCGGCGTGCGGAGTGGAGCCCCGGCGGGGCCGCTGCGGGAAACGTGCGCGCGCGCGAACACGCGGAGCGCGTGCGCCGGGGGCCGCGGCGCGTGGTGAAACCCGCCGCGGGGCCGCGGGGTTCCGCCCGCACGCCCTCCCGGGCCCGCGGCGGACGCGCGCGACGAGTGGCGCAACCCCATCAAAGGTAAGTCGTTGCGGGACCGGGAGCAACGCCGTGGCGCTGTTCGATCGCCGCCCGGAACCACTCCACGAAACGGGGGATTCCCGCCTCCACCGGCACGCGCGGCTCGTATCCCAGCAGCCGGCGCGCCTTCGACACGTCGGCATAGGTGCGCTCCACGTCGCCCGGCTGCGGCGGCTTCCACTCGATCCGCGGCTCCACCCCCATCGCCCCCGACAGCAGCTCCACCAGCTGCAGCAGCGTCACCGTGCGGCTTTCGCCCAGGTTGAAGATCTCGAACCCGGGCGTCCCCGTGGTGAACGCCAGCGCCCCCTCGATCCCGTCCACGATGTCGTCCACGTAGGTGTAGTCGCGCTGCGAGCTGCCGTCGCCGAACAGGGGGATCGGCTCGCCCGCGGCCATGCGCCGCGCGAAGGCGTGGATCGCCAGGTCGGGCCGTTGCCGCGGGCCGTAGACGGTGAAGAAGCGCAGCGCGGCGACCGAGAGCCCGTGCAGGTGGGCGTAGGTGTGGCAGAGCAGCTCGCCGGCGCGCTTGCTGGCCGCGTACGGCGAGATCGGCGTGTCCACCGGGTGGTCTTCCGAGAACGGCACCCGCGGGTTGTTGCCGTACACGCTGCTGCTGGAGCCGAAGACGAAGCGGGAGATGCCGAGCACGCGGGCCAGCTCCAGCACGGCCACCGTGCCGCTCACGTTCACGTCCGCGTAGAGCGCCGGCTCGGCGATCGAGGGGCGCACCCCGGCGCGCGCGGCCAGGTGCACCACCGCGTCCGCCCCCTCGCCGCCGGCCGCGCGCACCGCCGCAGCCAGCCCCGGGTCGCGGATGTCGGCCTCGACCAGCGTAAACCGCGCGTCGGCCAGCGCGGCCTCGAGATTGGCGCGCTTCACGGCGGGGTCGTAAAAGTCGTCGAAGCCATCCACGCCCACCACCCGCGCGCCGCGCGCGAGGAGGCGGTCCACCAGGTGGCTGCCGATGAACCCGGCCACGCCGGTCACGATCACCTTCACCGCCCGCACTCCCTGCTTGGCATCCGTTCGATTCCCCGGGGCGCCGCGGCGGCGGCGCCGCGCGACGCCGCACCGCTCCCCGCACCGCGGGTGGTGTCCAATCCCCCGTCAGGCCCGCCGCACGCCGCTCGGCAGGGGGACGGCCGGCTCAGCACCCGGCACCCGGCACCGTCGACCGCCGGCTCAGAGCGTGCGCGAGGTGGAGTTCTGCTCCTCCACCATGGCGCGGAAGTAGGGGATGGTGCGCGCCAGCCCCTCTTCCAGCGGCACGCGCGGCTCCCACTGCAGCACCCCGCGCGCGGCGGTGATGTCGGGGCGGCGCACCTTGGGGTCGTCCTCGGGGAGCGGGCGGCGGTCGATCGACGAGCGGCTCCCCGTCATCCCGATGACCTTCTCGGCGAGCTCGCGCACGGTGAACTCGTCGGGGTTCCCCACGTTGGTGGGCTCGGCGCGGTCGGAGTGGAAGAGGCGGAAGATGCCGTCCACCAGGTCGTCCACGTAGCAGAACGAGCGCGTCTGGCTGCCGTCGCCGTACACCGACAGCGGCTCGCCGCGCAGCGCCTGCACGATGAAGTTGCTCACCACGCGCCCGTCGTTCACCGCCATCCGCGGCCCGTACGTGTTGAAGATCCGCGCGACGCGAATGTCCACGCCAGCCTCGCGGTGGTGGTCGAAGCACAGCGTC
>DASQLJ010000749.1:0-3110 GCA_035630095.1 Longimicrobium sp. | reverse complement strand
TGCTGCGGCGGGCGCGGGAGGCGACGCTCGGCGCGCACGAGCACCAGGAGCTTCCCTTCGAGAAGCTGGTGGTCGAGCTGCAGCCGGAGCGCAGCTTGAGCCACTCGCCCCTGTTCCAGGTGATGTTCACGCTGCAGAACGACGAGGGCCGTGGAGACGCTCTCGCGGGGCTAGAGGTGAGCGGAGTCGGAGCGGCCATGGAGATCGCCAAGTTCGACCTCTCCCTGACGCTCGCGGCGACCGTCCAGGGCCTGCGTGGCGTGCTGAACTACGGCACGGACCTCTTCGAGCGCGGCACGATCGAGCGGATGCTCGGCCACCTGGAGCGGGTGCTGGAGCAGGTGGCCGCGGACGCGGACGTGCGGCTTTCGCGGCTGGAGCTGCTCGGCCAGGCGGAGCGCGCGCAGGTGGTGGAGGCGTGGAATGGGACGGCGGCCGAGGTTCCGGCGGACCGGTGCATCCACGAGCTGTTCGAGGTGCAGGCGGCGCGCGCGCCGGATGCGGTGGCCGTGCGCTTCGAGGAGGAGTCGCTCACCTACCGCGAGCTGAACGCCCGCGCCAACCGCCTCGCCCACCACCTGCGCGGCCGCGGCGTGGGCCCGGAGGTGCGCGTGGGCGTGCTGATGGAGCGTAGCCTGGAGATGGTGGTCTCGCTCCTGGCGGTGCTGAAGGCCGGGGGCGCGTACGTGCCGCTGGACCCGGGCCTGCCCGCCGAGCGGCTGGCGTACATGCTGGACGACAGCGCCGTGCCGCTGGTGCTGGTGCAGGCCGCCCTGCGCGGCGCCGTCCCCGCGCGCGAAGGCGTGGGGGTGCTGGCGGTGGACGCGCTGGCGGAGCGGCTGGCGGCGGAGCCGGCGGAGAACCCGGCGGGCGGCGCGGAGCCGGATTCGCTGGCGTACGTCATCTACACCTCCGGCTCCACCGGCCGCCCCAAGGGGGTGATGAACGCGCACCGGGGCGTGATGAACCGACTGGCGTGGATGCAGGCGCAGTACGGCATGGGCGCCGACGACGTGGTGCTGCAGAAGACGCCATTCTCGTTCGACGTGTCGGTGTGGGAGTTCTTCTGGCCGCTGCAGCGGGGCGCCTGCCTGGTGATGGCGCGGCCGGAGGGGCACCGCGACCCGCTGTACCTGCAGGAGGTGATCGAGCGGCGCGGGGTGACCACGCTGCACTTCGTCCCCTCCATGCTGCAGCAGTTCGTGGAAACGGCGGACCCGGCGCGGTGCGGTAGCCTGCTGCGCGTGGTTTGCAGCGGCGAGGCGCTGCCGCCGGCGCTGGTGGAGCGCTTCCACGAGCGCTTCCCGGCCCCGGTCGAGCTGCACAACCTGTACGGCCCCACCGAAGCGGCCGTGGACGTGAGCTACTGGCCGTGCGCGCGCACGTCGCCCGTGACGGTGGTGCCGATCGGCCGGCCGGTGTGGAACACCGCGCTTTACGTGCTGGACGCCGCGCTGCGGCCGGTGCCGGTGGGCACCCCCGGCGAGCTGTACATCGGCGGCGTGCAGGTGGCGCGCGGCTACCAGGGCCGCGCCGCGATGACCGCGGAGCGCTTCGTCCCGGATCCGTTCTCGACCGAAGGCGGCGCACGGCTGTACCGGACGGGCGACCGGGCGCGGTGGCGGGCGGACGGCGCCATCGAGTACCTGGGGCGGCTCGACTTCCAGGTGAAGGTGCGCGGCTTCCGCATCGAGCTGGGCGAGATCGAGTCCGTGCTCCTCGGCCATCCGGGCGTGCGCGAGGCCGTGGTGCTGG
Organism: Longimicrobium sp.; assembly: GCA_035630095.1. Classification (GTDB taxonomy): domain Bacteria; phylum Gemmatimonadota; class Gemmatimonadetes; order Longimicrobiales; family Longimicrobiaceae; genus Longimicrobium. Next base: position 1,355 of record DASQLJ010000749.1, on the reverse strand, counting down.
CGCGCGAGGACGTTTCTGGAGACCGGCGGCTGGTGGCGTACCTGGTGAGCGACGTGGAGGCGGGAGTCCTGCGCGAGCACCTGCTCCGGGAACTGCCGGAGTAGATGGTCCCGTCCGCGTTCGTCTTCTTGGACGCGCTGCCGCTGACGCCGAACGGGAAGCTGGACCGCAAGGCGCTGCCGGCGCCGGAAGGGGATGCGTACGCGCGGCGGAGCTACGAGGCACCGCTGGGGGAGGTGGAGGCGGCGCTGGCCGAGATCTGGGCGGAGGTGCTGCGCGTGGACCGGGTGGGCCGCCGGGACCACTTCTTCGAGCTGGGCGGGCACTCGCTCCTGGCGATCAAGCTGATCGGGCGGATGCGGCGCGCGGGGCTGCACACGGACGTGCGTGCACTGTTCACCACGCCGGTGCTGGCCGAGCTGGCCCTGGACGTGGGCCGGGCGTCCTCGGAGGTGGAGGTCCCCGCCAACGGGATCCCGGAGGGGTGCGGGTCCCTCGCGCCGGAGATGCTGCCGCTGGTGGAGCTGAGCCAGGCGGAGATCGACCGGATCGTGGCGGGGGTGCCGGGCGGAGCCGCGAACGTGCAGGACATCTACCGGCTGGCCCCGCTGCAGGAGGGGATCCTCTTCCACCACCTGCTGTCGCAGGAAGGCGACCCGTACCTGACGCCGAGCGTGGCCGAGTTCGACACCCGCGCACGCCTGGAGCAGTACCTGGCGGCACTGCAGGCCGTGATCGACCGCCACGACATCCTGCGCACGGCGATGGCCTGGGAGGGGCTGCAGGAGCCGGTGCAGGTCGTCTGGCGGCACGCGCCGCTGCCGGTGGAGGAGGTGCGGCTGGATGCCGAGGCCGGGGATGCGGCCGGGCAGCTGTGGCGGCGCTACGACCCCCGGCGGTACCGGATGGACCTGGGGCGGGCGCCGCTGCTGCGGGCGTGCATCGCCGAGGACCCGGCGCGTGGCCGGTGGCTGCTGCTGATGCTCACGCACCACCTGACGAGCGACCACGAGTCGCTGGAGGTGCAGCGGGAGGAGATCCTGGCGCACCTGCGGGGTGTCGAGTCGGAGCTGCCGGCGCCGCTGCCGTTCCGCGGCTACGTGGCGCGGGCGCGCCTGGGGGTGAGCCGTGAGGAGCACGAGCGGTTCTTCCGCGGAATGCTGGGGGACGTGGAGGAGCCGACTGCGCCGTACGGGCTGCTGGACGTGTGGGGGGAGGGACGTGGGATCGGAGAGGTACGGCTTCCGGTGGCGGGCGACCTGGGCGCACGGCTGCGCCGCCGAGCGCGGGCGCTGGGGGTGAGCGCGGCGAGCCTGTGCCACCTGGCGTGGGCGCAGGTGCTGGCGCGGCTGAGC
>DASQLJ010000748.1:0-12116 GCA_035630095.1 Longimicrobium sp. | reverse complement strand
ATGCACCTGATGATCGACGACTTCGGCACCGGCTACAGCAGCCTGGGATACCTGCACCGCCTGCCGATCCGCGCGCTCAAGGTGGACCGCTCGTTCATGAGCGGCGCGCCCGGCGACTTCGCCATCGTGGGCGCGGTGGTCACCATGGCGCACCACCTGGGCGTGGACGTGGTGGTGGAGGGCGTGGAGCGCACCGACCAGCTCGACCGCCTGCGCCACACCGGCGCCGACTACGCGCAGGGCTACCTCTTCGCCCGCCCGCTCGAGCCCGCCGACGCCGAGGCGCTCCTCCCGCAGCGCTTCACCGAGGGCGCCTGGCGAGCCGCGGAAGCGGTGCCCGTGGCGTGACGGGCGTCGAACGAGCGCCGCGGTGGTACGCTCTTTCCGATGCAGGCATGGGGATCGGGTCCACCGGAGATGAGGGAAGCGCGATGTCGCGGGCGTTCGTGAAGGAAGACGAGGGATACGTGCCGCCGGGGCGCTTCGGCCTGCCTCCGCGCGACGATCCGGGGTTCGACGCGGCGGCGGCGCAGGCGCTGCTCGAAGCCGCGCGCGACGCCAACACCGGCAGCGCCGAGATCGCCACCGGCTACCGCTGGGGCGAGCCGCGCCTCCACCGCCACGTGCGCCGCATCCTGGAGAGCGAGCTGGCGAAGCCGGAGATGGAGCAGGACACGCGCTTCGTCCGCGTCGCGCGGCGCTTCGTCGGCGATCGCTGACGGCGGTTTGCCGGCGGACCGGCCGCAGCATCCAACCTCTCACGGATGGAAATCATGCGGATCCCATGAACTCCGCTCCGCGAGCGGTTGCGTGAGGGATTCGCGCCCGGAGGGCCGAGACGCCGGCGCGCCCGCGTCGTGGCCGCGGGAACGAGAGAGCGGCCGTGGCGCGGCGGTGGCTCGGCGCCGTTGGCAACGGCGGTATCGTTGCCTACGGCGCGCGAAGCCCGGCCCGGAGCACAGCGGAGGGACACGCCCACATCCGGCTCTTTCGTTTCGGACGCAGGCAGGAACGTTTCGCACTCCGTATCAGACGCCGCCCGCGCTTGTGCTGCGGGCGGCGTAAGTGTATGATTCAGGCATACTTCCATGCCTTCGTTCCCCATCGCCCGCCGCACGAGTGGAGTTTTTCGTCCTCTGCCTGACGTCGTTCGCCATCTGCGGTGCGGGAGCGCTGATTCCCTTCCTGAACACCGAAGTGTACCTGATCGGTGCCTCGGCGATGGCGCCGCGCGCGCTCTGGGCGCCGCTGGTGATCGCGGGCACGGCCGGGGCGATGGCGGGCAAGGTGCTGCTCTACTTCGCCGGCCGCGGCGTGGTGACGCTACCCGGCGGCCGCGTGAAGCGCGGGATGGACGCCATGCAGGCGCGGATGGAGGCCCGGCCCGTCATCGCCAAGCTCCTCTACGCCGCCAGCGCCGTCGTGGGCGTCCCCCCGTTCTACGTCACCACCGTCGCCGCCGGCGCGGTACGGATGAACTTCGCGTTCTTCCTGGTGGTCGGCTTCTTCGGCCGCCTCCTGCGCTTCGCCATCGTCGTCGCCCTCCCCCAGCTCGCGAAAGCCGGCATCGGCTGACGTTTTGAAGCTTGGCCTCCCCGGCCTCGGCGGAGTTATCTTCCATCGACCCACGCAAACTCTCCATCGCACGCGCGGATGATGATCGACGTAAAGCAGGCGGTGAAATCCGCCGAAAGCTATGCTCGCGACCTCTACTCCGACGCTGACCTGCGGCACTTGGGGCTGGAGGAGGTGGAACGCGAAGACAGCCGATGGAAAGCAACCCTCGGCTGGGTCGAGCCGGCCGTCAGTGGCATGGTGCTGGCCGGCGACCTCGGGAAGCTTCCTCGCCTGTACAAGCTGTTCGAAGTCGACGCCGACACGGGCGAGGTCACGTCGATGAAGATCCGGGCCGTGGAATGACCGACAGTGATGCAGCGTACGCAGTCGATCCTGAACGCATGACCTCCAGACCTCACCGTCGCCCCCGCACCCTAAGCGCGCGCATGACGATGCTCGCGCTGCCCTTGCTCGTGGGTGCTTTGGGCGCCTGCTCGCCGGGGTACGTGCTGCGCGGCGCGTGGGAAGAGGGGAAGATCCTGGCGCGGCGGCGGCCGATCGTGCAGGTGATCGCCGACCGCCGCACCACGCCCGAGACGCGGCGCAAGCTGGAGCTGGTGCTGACCGCGCGCGACTTCGCGCGCGACTCGCTGGGGCTGCGCACGGGCGAGAGCTACACGCTGTACTCGGAGAAGAAGTCCGATACGCTCGCCACCGTCCTCTCCGCGGCGTACAAGGACCAGTTCCGCGCGAAGACGTGGTGGTTCCCGATCGTGGGCAGCGTGCCCTACAAGGGGTTCTTCCAGGAGGAAGACGCGCGGCGCGAGGCGGCGAAGCTGGAGGCGCAGGGGTTCGACACCTACATGCGGCCCACGTCGGCGTTCAGCACGCTGGGGTGGTTCAACGACCCCGTGCTGAGCACCCTTCTCCGCTACGACTCGGTGAGCCTGGGGAACACGGTGATCCACGAGCTGGTGCACAACACCTACTTCGCGCCGGGGAAGATCTCGTTCAACGAGAGCCTGGCCAACTTCGTGGGAGGCCGCGGCGCCATCGCGCTGTTCTGCGGCCGCGACGGCCCCGACGCGCCCACCTGCACCCGCGCGCGGCAGGAGTGGGACGACGACCTGGTGTTCGGCTTCTTCATGGGCGAGCTGATCCACGACCTGGAGTCGCTCTACGCCCGCACCGACATCACCCGCGAGCAGAAGCTGGCGCTGCGCGACGAGGTGTTCGCGCGCGCGCAACGGCAGTTCGAGCAGGAGGTTCGGCCCAGGCTGAAGGCGACCAGCTTCAGCAGCTTCGTGCGGGATCCGCTGAACAACGCCACGCTCATCTCGCGGCGCCTCTACTACGACCGGCTGGACCTGTTCGAGCGCGTCTACGACCGGCGGGGCGGGGACCTGCGGGGCACCATCGCTGCGATCATCGCCGCCGCGCGCGCCAACAAGAGCGATCCGTTCGCGGGGGTGGAGGGGCTGCTGCGGTAGGATTCGGGATGGTTTTCCAGCGACGACGACGGAGATGGTGCGGTCGCGGGCTGGGCCCCCACCCGAAGAATCGCGGACGGTACTGCTGTCCGCGATTCTTCGACCTCCCCCCAAAACTGCGGGGGGAGGTGGCTGGATGGCTTTGGTGCACGATCCTGGTCACCGACCGCCAGACGTCATCAACCGAGATGAGAAGGGGATGCCTCCCCGCGGAGGCATCCCCTTCGTCATACCAGCAGGCCAGCGGTCAGAGGTTTTCGCCGCTGCCGCTGCCGCTGCCGTTCCAGCCGGCGCTGCCACCGCCGACGTCGCCGCCGGGGTGCTGGCCGCCGCTGATCCCCGTCCCGCCGACGTTGCTGGAGCCGCTGCCGGAATTGGTGGCCCCGCCCGAGCCGCCGGCACCGCCCTGGTTGGTGGAGGCGCCCATCCCCTCGGCGCCGGAGCGCTGCGTGGTGCGGCCGCCTATGCCGCCGCCCATGCCGCCGCCGGTGCGTCCGCCGGAGCCGTAGCCGCCCCAGCCGCCGCCCTGCATCCCGCCGCCGCCGTACGAGCCGCCGCGCGACGGGCTGCCGCGGTAGCCGCCGCGGCCGCCGCCGGTGGGCTCGGAGATGCGCTCGATGGCGTCGTTCACGCGGCTCTCGCCGCGGTCGCTCTCCACGTCGCGCACCACGTCGGCCTGCGCCACGATGCCCACCAGCCGGCCCTCGCGGTCGGTGATCGGCACGCGGCGCACCTGCTCGCGCTCCATGACGCGCAGGATCTCGCCCACCGAGTCGTTCTTGTTGCAGTGCTCGACCTCGGTGGTCATCACCTCGCTCACCCTGGTGCTGCGCGCGTCCATCCCCTCGGCCACGGCGCGGATGGCGATGTCGCGGTCGGTGACCACGCCCTTCAGCCGGCGCCCCTGCTCGCTGTCGACCACGGGGATGATCCCAACGTTCAGGTCGCGCATCTTCGCCGCCGCGTCGGCCAGCGAGGTCTCGGGGGTAACCGTCTCGGGGTTCTCGGTCATGATGTCGACCGCGCGCAGGCGCCGCGTCTCGTCCTGGCCGCCACCCGTGCCCCCCGAGGTCCCGCCGCGGCTGCCGCCCATCTCGTAGCCGCTGTCGCGGGCGCCCCAGTCGTTGCCCATGCCGCCGCCGGTCCACGCGTCGCTCCCGCCGCCGTAGCCGCCACCGCCGTAACCGCCGCCACCCCCACCGCCGCCGTAGCCGCCGCCGCCGCTGTAGCCGCCACCCCCGCCGGTGCTGTAGCCGAAGCTGCCGCCGCTGTAGAAGTCGCCGCCGTAGCCGCGCATCAGCCGGCCCTCGTGGCCGTAGTTGACGCCGCCGGTGCGGCCGCCGGTGGTGTAGCCGCTGCCGCCGAAGTCCTGGTCATAGCTGCCGCCGCCGGTGCCGAAGCCGCTGGCACCGCGGTTGTAGCCGCCTCCGCCGCCGTAGCCCTGCGCGTCGGAGCGCATCCCGCCGTACTCGCCCCACTGGCCGCCCTGCTGCCCGCCAGCCCAGCCGCCGCCGCCGCCACGCTGCGGCGCCCCGAACCCTCCGCCGCCGCCGTAGAAGCCGCCCATGTCCTCGTCGTCGCGGCCCCACCCGCCGTCGAAATCCCGTCCGTAGCGTGCCATGCTCAGCCTCCCGGGTTGAGTGTCTCACCGGCGCCAGCGGCGCGGTCCAGCGTACCCATCCCCCGTCCCGACATGGGGGAAGAGAGGTCGCGGGGGTGCAAGATGCGCACCCTGATGCGAGTGTCTCGCGCGCGCTCCAGGGTGCACGGGCGCCTGTCCACGTGGACGCATCGAGAAATCGTCGGCGTGCCGGATTCGCGCGTAAATTAGGGCTTTCCGTATCGGGACGGCATGCGCTTGCGGCGAGGGCGCCCCACCGTGGGTCACGCACACCACAATTGCGAACCATATTCGGAGCCTAACGGATTTGAAAACGATTGTTGCCGCTCTCCTCAAGCCGTTGTCTTCTACGGACGTCCGCACGGAACGCGTGGCGGCGGCACCCGCCATCTGGCGCGGGGCCCGCGGGTTGCCACCGGCCCCACGACCGCCCGCCGGAAGAGTCCGGGGGCGGCGCGGCGCCATGGGGGCGCCTTTCTCTTTGTCTTCGAACGGAGATTTGCGATATGCGCAGCATGAACGACCTGGGCCGCCGACTGGCGGCCACGGGCGCCGCCCTGCTCGTCCTGGGGGCGTGCGCCGACTCGGTCACGGAGGCGCCGGCGCGCGTCGCCGCGGCGGCGGCGGCGGCGGTGGAGGACGTGAGCGTGGAGGCGCTGCCGTCGGTCAACTTCCGGTCGCTGATCGACACCATCACCAACGGGGTCATCGCCGATTCCACCAACCAGTACGACATCCCCTCCATCAACGCCGTGTCGGCATTCCGGCAGGCGGTCGACTCGGTGCTGGCGGGGCGCTGGGTGGGCGCCGACCGCCAGCTCGACTTCTACGGCTACGACGTCTACCGGATCCGCGAATCCGTGAGCGGCGACACGATGATCATCTTCCGCGAGCGGGTGAACGCCACCACGGGCAGGGTGCCGCGCGGATGGGGGACCTACGCCTACAACCCGCGCCACGTGCGCCGCACCGACATCGAGGTGAACCACCCGGTCAGCGACCAGCACACCGAGGACATCGGGGCCGAGCTGTACCGCGACTGCCGCTGCCGCTGGTTCGCCATGGCCGGCGCCGAGCGCGACGCCAACCACACCGACATGTCGTCGGACGTGGCGCACTATACCGGCGGCCCCACCGTCTTCAACCACGTGCACATGCACCTGCACTTCACCGAAGCCCACGAGAACGCGCGGGTGCTTTCGCTCCACGGCTTCCTCGAGAGCCGCCACGCCAGCCTCCCCGACAGCGTGGACATGGTGCTGAGCAACGGCCGCAGCGCGCGCTCCACCGTGCCGGTGTACGGAACGTCCGAGCCCGTGCTGAGAACGCGGCTGCGCAACGGCGGCTGGGAGGCGGGGCTGTTCAACGTGGACGCGGGCTACAACGAGCTCGGCGGCGACAACCTGCAGGGCAGGTGGGACAACAACAACCTGGGCTTCGGCCACTGGATGCACATCGAGATCGAGCGCAACGTGCGCGAAGACCCCACGCGCTGGCGGGCGATGAACACCATCATCCGCCAGTGGATCCTGGACTTCCCCACCTGACGGCGGGCGGACCTTTAGCCGGCGGCCCCGGGCGAGAAACGCCTCGCCCGGGACCCGCGCGCGTGACGCGGACATCCGGGAGACGGCGCAAACCCGCGCAGTTCGATGGTGGGTGGACCTGTCGGCAGCCCGACAAACGGAAGCGGCCCCGGAGAAGATCTCCGGGGCCGCTTCCGTTTCGTCGTCACGTGTCCAAAGCCCGACACATGTGTCCAAAGTGCAGACCAATATGACCAAATGCCCATGGCAGTCACCTTTGACACGCCGAAAACGACGAAGGCCGCCGGCGGTTCCCCCCGGTGGACGCGCAGAGATGGCTCTAGCTGTGTCCAAAGCTCTGGTGTTTGTGTCCAAAGCCGATTAGTATATGTCCAAAGCTTGGGCGTATGTGTCCAGCTCCCGGTGTGCCAGCCCGTTCAACTGCTGTCGTTCAAACCGTTTCCATCTCCGATGCCGCGTAAGTCAAAAGGCAGCATAGCGCTGGAACTCGACCGGATCATGGCGATCCTCGCCGCGCGTCCGGAGGGGCTCCGCTCCAAGGAGTTGGAGGAGGCGTATGCGCAACTCCATCCGGCGCTGCCCAGTCGCACGATCCGTCGCCGCCTTGCGGCGCTTGCCGCGCAGGGCAGGGCCGAGGCGTTCGGCCTTACGTTCGATCGCCGCTATCGCGCGACCGCCGGGGATTTCTCCGGGGCGGGTCCGAAGCATTCGCCAGCGCACGCTCCGCCGGCGGCGCAAGGCACTGCTCCGGATTACCCGATTCCGCTGTCGGAAGAGGGCGAGAACGTCCGGGCCATGGTGCACCGCCCGATCGCGGAACGAGAGCCCGTCGCCTACAACCCCGAGTTCCTGGAGCGGTACGAACCGGGCGCGACGTGGTACCTCCCCGCCGAGCTGCGGGCCGCCCTTCACGAGAAGGGACGCACCCCCGCGGAGGATCGGCCGGCGGGGACGTACGCGCGGGACATCTTCGAGAGTCTGCTCGTCGACCTCTCGTGGGCTTCCAGCCGTCTCGAGGGAAACCGCTACTCCCGAATCCAGACCGAAGAGCTCCTGAGGTTCGGCCAGGATGCTCCCGGGACGAACGACCGGGAGCGGCAGATGATCCTGAACCACAAGGCCGCGATCGAGATGCTGGTCGAAGACGTCGAGCACGTGCGCTTCGACCGCAGGACGATTCTCGGCCTCCACGGTCTGCTCGCCGAGAACCTGGTCGGCGGCAGGCACAACGAGGGCCGGCTCCGCACGACCCTGGTGAAGATCACCGACAGCCCGTTCATCCCGCTGGGGATCCCCCAGAAGGTCGAGGATCATTTCGACCTGCTGCTGCGGAACGCCGAGGCGATCCCCGACCCGTTCGAGCAGGCGTTCTTCGTGATGGTGCACCTGCCCTACCTGCAGCCGTTCTACGACGTCAACAAGCGCCCGTCGCGGCTCGCGGCCAACATCCCCCTGATCAAGGCGAACCTGAGCCCGCTCTCCTTCATCGACGTTCCCGAGAGCGCGTACGTGGAGGGAACGCTGGGCGTGTACGAGCTCAACCGGGTGGAGCTTCTCCGCGACGTGTTCGCGTGGACGTACGAGCGCTCGTGCGCGCGGTACGCCGCCGTGATCGCGAGCGTGGGCAAACCCGAGCCGATCCGCCTCGCCTACCGCGAGGAGCTGCGGGCTTTGGTCAACGAGATGGTGGTGGCGGGTGCTTTCCCGGACCGCGACGAGCTTAGGGAATGGGCCTGGAGGAATGGCGTGAAGCCGGAGGATACGCAGGGATTCGTGGACAACGCCCGGGCGGACCTGCTCAACCTCCACGCCGGAATCCTCAGCCGCTACCGGCTGCGAAACAGCCAGTTCGAGGCGTGGGAGGAGAAAGTGGAGGAGCAGCGTGCCCACGCCGCGTCCCAGGATGCGGCGACGGGCTCGTAGAGATGGACGAGTTCGGCTTGTCTCAAGGGGAGATGGGTGACCGATCGACAGGCCCATGCGTCCAAAGCCCGACTCATGTGTCCAAAGCTCAAGCCATTGTGACCAGGTGTCCGAAGGCAAGCCACCTTTGGACACATAGCCGAAACTGGCGAAGGCCGCCGAGGTTTCCCCCGGCGGCCTTCGCCACGATCATCCGTGCCGAGACTCCGACCCGCGGCCGCAGCCTCAGACGTCGAGGTTCTTCACGTACTTGGCGTTCTGCTCGATGAACAGGCGGCGGGGCTCCACCTCTTCGCCCATCAGCTTGGTGAAGATGGCGTCGGCTTCCACCGCGTCCTCCATCTCCACCTGCAGCAGGGTGCGCGTCTCGGGGTCCATGGTGGTCTTCCAGAGCTGGTCGGGGTTCATCTCGCCGAGCCCCTTGTACCGCTGCACGTGCACGCCCTTGGCCTCCTTGCCGTCCTCGCCGCCGCGGTAGCGCGCGATGATCTCGTCGCGCTCGGTCTCGGTGTAGGCGTACTGCTCGGTCTTCCCCTTCTTCACCAGGTACAGCGGCGGCTGCGCGATGTAGATGTAGCCGGCGTCCAGCAGCTGCCGCATCTGCCGGAAGAAGAAGGTGAGCAGCAGGGTGCGGATGTGGCTGCCGTCCACGTCCGCGTCGGTCATGATGATGATCTTGTGGTAGCGCGCGTTCTCCAGGCTGAACTCGTCCTCGCCGATCCCCGTGCCGATGGCGGTGATGATGGCGCGGATCTCGTCGTTGGAGAGCACCTTGTCGAAGCGCGCCTTCTCCACGTTCAGGATCTTCCCCTTGAGCGGGAGGATCGCCTGGAACTCGCGCTTGCGCCCCTGCTTGGCGCTGCCGCCGGCGCTGTCGCCCTCCACGATGTACAGCTCGCCGATCTCGGGGTTGCTGCTCGAGCAGTCGGCCAGCTTGCCGGGGAGCACGCCGGTCTCCAGCGCGCTCTTCTTGCGCGTGAGGTCGCGCGCCTTGCGGGCGGCCTCGCGGGCGCGGGCGGCGCTGATCGCCTTCTCGATGATGGCGCGGCCCACGCCGGGCTTCTCCTCGAGGTACTCGCCGAACTTCTCGTTTACGGTGGTCTCCACCGCGCCCTTGACCTCGCTGTTGCCAAGCTTGGTCTTGGTCTGCCCCTCGAACTGCGGCTCGCGCACCTTCACGCTGATCACGCAGGTGAGCCCCTCGCGCACGTCGTCGCCCGACAGGCCCTCCACGCCGCCCTTCTTGAACAGCCCCACGCGCCGCGCGTAGTCGTTGATGGTGCGCGTCAGCGCGCTCTTGAAGCCGGTGAGGTGCGTTCCGCCTTCGTGCGTGTTGATGTTGTTGACGAAGGTGAACGTGTTCTCGTTGTAGCCGTCGTCGTACTGGAAGGCGATCTCGATCTCGGCCTCGGGGCGGGTGGCCTCGATGTACACCACCTCGGCGTGCAGCGGCTTGCGGTTGCCGCGCAGGTGCTCCACGAACTCGCGGAGGCCGCCCTCGTAGTGGTACTCGTCCTTCCGCACCGCCTCGCCGTCGGTCACCGGCCGCTCGTCGGTGAGCGAGATGAACACGCCCTTGTTGAGGAACGCCAGCTCGCGCAGGCGGTTGCTCAGCGTGTCGAAGGAGTAGGTGGTCTCCTCGAAGATCTCGGTGTCGGGCTTGAAGGAGACGGTGGTGCCACGCTCCTTGGTCTTCCCGGTCACCGTCAGCTCGCTGGTCTTGTCGCCGCGGGCGAAGCCCATCTCGTGCACCTTGCCGTCGCGGCGCACGGACACCTTCAGCCACTCCGAGAGCGCGTTCACCACGCTCACGCCCACGCCGTGCAGGCCGCCCGACACCTTGTACGAGCCCTCGCCCTCGTTGTCGAACTTGCCGCCGGCGTGGAGGATGGTGAGCGCCATCTCGACGCCCGTCATCTTCTCGGTGGGGTGCACGTCCACGGGGATGCCGCGGCCGTCGTCCACCACGGTGATGGAGTTGTCGGCGTGGATGGTCACGTCCACGTGCGTGGCGTGGCCGGCCATCGCCTCGTCGATGGAGTTGTCGACCACCTCGTAGACCAGGTGGTGCAGGCCGCGCGCGCTGGTGGACCCGATGTACATCCCCGGGCGCTTGCGGACGGCCTCCAAGCCCTTGAGGACCTGGATCTGGCCGGCGTTGTATTCCTGGGCTGCGGAGCTAGAAGACATGCCCCCCTCGTCGCTGTGTTTTGCTCGAAAACTTGAACCCCGACAATACCCCGAAACCGGGCGGAAGTTCGCCCGGCTCCAGCGTTTCCGGCTTCGCGGTCAGGACGCGATCACGAAGACGATCGCGCGGATCCGCCCTTCCTTCTTCCCGGCGTTGATGCGCCTCATGAGCTCGCCCTTCATCAGGTTGAGCTCCATCAGCCACGCGCTGGTGGCCACGGAGACGAAGAGCGTGTCCTCGGCCATCCCCTTGGGCTTCGTGACGGCCGCGATCTGCGGGCCCACCAGCCTGTCCCAGTCGGTGATCGCGGTGGCGGCCTCCACCTTCGGAGCCAGCCCGCTCTTGTCCAGGAAGCGCGCGACCAGGTCGCCCACGCTCTGGGGCTGGCCGGCGGTCGTCCTGGATCGGATGCGGCTCACGGGCGCGGGGTGCCGGGAGAGGAAAATCGTTCGTGCGGCATCCCCCAATTTAACGTCTTCCGCAGGGGAGCGAAATAGCGTCGTACCACTGTGGATTGGACGTAGCGGACGAGCCACCCCCAACATCTCGCGATCCGCCCCCGCTGCGACCGCCCGGCGGATCAGCCCGCGGCGAGCGGCCGGACCGGGAGATCAGGATCCCTGGATCACCCCGTTCCGGATCCCCCACCTCGGCAGCGAGCCGCCGTGGACGTGGACGTCGGTCTCCTTGGGGGAGGTGAGGATGACCTGCCCTCCCTCGGCGGCGTCGATCCACTCGATGATGCGGCGGCTGCGGCCGGCGTCCAGCTCGGCGAAGACGTCGTCCAGGAGGATGACGGACTCGCGGCCGCGCGTCTCGCGGATGGTCTCGGCCTCCACCATCCGCAGGGCGATGGCCGCGGTGCGCTGCTGGCCGCCGGAGCCGTAGGTGCGCAGGTCCAGCGGCGCGCCCTCCGGCCCGGCGGTGGTGAAGCGCAGGTCGTCGCGGTGCGGGCCGGCCAGCGTCATCCCCCGCACCCGCTCGCGCTCGGCCAGCCGCTCCAGCTGCGCCTCGAAGACGGCGGCCACGTCGGCGGGGGCGGGCGTCTCTCCGAGGTCGGGGAGGGAGGGGGCGAAGGCGAGGAAGCCGGGGTGTCCGCCGGCGACGCGCGCGTAGTGCTCCGCGAAGCTCTCGGCGCGCTCGGCCACCCAGCGGGCGCGCGCGGCCACCACGCGGCTCCCCGCGGCGATGAGGCCGCCGTTCCACGAGGCCACCAGCTCGGGCCTGGCGCCCTGGCGGAGGAGGGTGTTGCGCTGGAAGAGCGCCTGCCGGTAGCGCTGCACGGCGGCGAGGTACCCCGGCTCGGCGAGGGAGAGGACGATGTCCAGGAAGCGCCGCCGCTCGCCGGGGCCGCCGGCCACCAGCTCCACGTCGGAGGGGGAGAAGATCACCGCGCCCACCTGCCCCAGCGCGTCGCCCAGCCGCTCGGGCTCGGCGCCGTTGACGGTCACCTTCTTCTTCTTGCGTTTCCGCTCGAACGCCGCGGAGACGGTGCGCTGCTCGCCCTCGGGCCCGCGCAGCTCGCCCTCCACGCGGAAGACCTCCTCGCCGAAGCGCACCAGCTGGTCGTCGGGGGCGCCGCGGAAGGAGCGGAAGATCTCCAGGTAGTAGATGGATTCCAGCAGGTTGGTCTTCCCCTGCCCGTTGTCACCCACGATGGCGACGCCCTGCGGGGGGAATTCGACCGTCTGCTCCGCGAAGTTGCGGTAGTTGCGCAGGTGCAGGCGGGCGAGGAACAAACTGAAGTGCGAAAGTGCGGGAGTGCGAACGTGCGAAAGTGCGCCCGG
>DASQLJ010000747.1:0-4000 GCA_035630095.1 Longimicrobium sp. | reverse complement strand
TCGGCGCCGCGCCGGGGCTGCACGACGACTTCTTCGGGGAGGGCGGCGACTCGCTGATGGCGACGCAGCTGGTGGCCCGCATCCGCGCGGAGCTGGGCGCGGAGATCGGCGTGCGCGCGGTGTTCGACGCGCCCACGGTGGCCGCGCTGGCGGCGGCGGTGGACGGCCCGGCCGCGGACGACGACCTGGACGCGCTGCTGGCCGGGGTGGAGGGCCTGAGCGACGAGGAGATCGAGGCGCTGCTGGCGGCGGGCACGGGGGAAGACGGCCATGACTGAGCTGGCCGATCGCCTGGCGAAGCTGACGCCCGCGCAGCGCAGGCTGCTGGAGCTGCGGCGCGCGCAGCAGTCCGGGGCCTCCCCCGCCGACATTCCCGCGCGCGGAGAGGGGCCGGCGCCGCTCTCCTTCGCGCAGGAGCGGCTGTGGTTCCTGGACCGCATGGAGCCGGGGAGCACCGCCTACAACCTGCCCAACGCCGTGCGGATGGGCGGCGCGCTGGACGAGGCGGCGCTGGAGCGGGCGCTGGGCGAGATCGTCCGCAGGCACGAGGCGCTGCGGACCACGTTCGCCGAGGCGGACGGCTCGCCGGTGCAGGTGATCGCGCCTTTCGGCGGGTTCGCCCTCCCGGTGGAGGACCTGTCGGGGTTGGAGGATGCGGATCGCGAGGCGGCGGTCGGTCGGCGCGCCGGCGAGGAGGCGGCGCGGCCGTTCGACCTCGCCGCGGGGCCGCTCTTCCGCGCCGGGCTGCTGCGGCTGGGCGAGGAAGAGCACGTGCTGCTGCTGTCGATGCACCACATCGTCAGCGATGGGTGGAGCATGGGAGTGTTCTTCCGCGAGCTGTCGGCGCTGTACGCGGCGTACCGCGAGGGCGGGGAGTCGCCGCTTCCCGAGCTGGGGGTGCAGTACGCCGACTACGCGGTGTGGCAGCGCGAGCAGCTGGCGGGCGAGGTGCTGGAGCGGACGCTGGCGTATTGGCGGGAGCGGCTGGGGGACGCACCCGCGCTGCTGGAGCTGCCGGCGGACCATCCGCGCCCGGCGGTGCAGACGTACCGGGGCGCGACGGTCCCGGTGGAGCTCTCCCTGGAGCTGCTCGAGCGCTTGAAGGCGCTGGGGCGGAGCGAGGGTGCGACGCTGTACATGACGCTGCTGGGCGCCTTCCAGGTGCTGCTCTCGAAGTACGCCGGGAGCGAGGACATCGTCGTGGGGAGCTCGATCGCGGGGCGGACGAGGAAGGAGCTCGAGGAGCTGATCGGCTTCTTCGTCAACACGCTGGTGCTGCGGACCGACCTCTCGGGCGACCCGAGCTTCCGCGAGGTGCTGCGGCGGTCGCGGGAGGTCACGCTGGGCGCGTACGCGCACCAGGAGGTGCCCTTCGAGAAGCTGGTGGCCGAGCTGCGGCCGGAGCGGACCCTGAGCCACACGCCGCTCTTCCAGGTGATCTTCGAGCTGCAGAAGGCCGGGGGCCAGGGAGGCGCGCTGCAGGGGCTGAGCGTGCGCGGAGTCGGGGCGGAGCAGGCGAGCGCCCCGTTCGACCTTTCCCTGGAGCTCGCGGCGACCCCCCAGGGGCTGCGCGGCGGGCTGAACTACAGCACCGACCTCTTCGAGCGCGGCACGGCCCTCCGGATGGTCGGCCACCTGGCGCGGGTGCTGGAGCAGGTCGCCGCCGACCCGGACGCGCGCCTCTCGCGCCTGGCGCTCGCCGGGCCGGAGGAGCGCGCCCAGGTCGTCGTGGAGTGGAACCGGACGGAGCGGCCGTTCCCGCGCGAGGACTGCATCCACCAGCTCTTCCAGGCGCAGGCCGGGCGCACGCCCGACGCGGCGGCGCTGGTCTGGGGCGCGGAGGAGATGACGTACCGGGAGCTGGACGCGCGCGCCAACCGGCTGGCGCACCACCTGGCCGGGCTGGGCGTGGGGCCGGAGAGCCGCGTGGGGCTGCGCCTGGAGCGGAGCGTGGAGAACGTGGTCGCCACCCTGGCCGTGCTCAAGGCCGGCGGCTGCTGCGTCCCCGTGGACACCAGCTACCCGGCCGAGCGGATGGAGCTCATGCTGGCCGACAGCGGCGTCCGCGTCCTGCTGAGCGACGGAGAGCTCGCCGCCCCGGGTCTCCACGTCGTCCGTCTCGACCAGCTGGCGGAGGGGCTCGCCGCCCTTCCGGATCACGCTCCGCCGGCGAACGCGTGGCCGGGGAACCTGGCCTACGTCTTCTACACCAGCGGGAGCACGGGGCGGCCGAAGGGCGTGATGATGGCCCACCGGGAGGTGGTGCAGTTCGCGGCCTGCCTCCCCGACACGATGCCGATCGGCCCCGGTGACCGCGTGGCGCAGGCGTCGAACGCCAGCTTCGACGCGGCGGTCTTCGAGATCTGGGGCGCGCTGCTGCACGGGGGCACGCTGGTGGGGATCGACCGCGACGTCCTCCTCTCCGCGCCGCTGCTGGGACGGGCGCTGCGCGGGGAGGGGATCACGCACCTCTACCAGACGGCGGCGCTCTTCAACCAGCACGTGCGCGAGCAGGTGGACGTGTACGCCTCCCTGCGCCAGCTGGTCTTCGGGGCGGAGGCCGTGGGGACCGAGAGCGTGCGCCGGATGCTGCGCGAGGGGAAGCCCGCTCGCGTGCTGCACGAGTACGGGCCCACCGAGGCCACCGTGTGGTGCACGCTCGAGGAGGTGGAGGAGGTGGCGGAGGACGCGCCCACGGTGCTGATCGGCGGGCCGATCCCGAACGCGCGCGCCTACGTCCTGGACCCGGCGGGCGAGCCGCTCCCGGTGGGCGTCCCCGGCGATCTGTGCATCGGGGGGGACGGCGTGGTGCGCGGCTACCTGGGCCGGCCGGGGCTGACGGCCGAGCGCTTCGTCCCGGACCCCTTCGCCGCGGAGCCCGGCGCGCGGATGTACCGCACCGGCGACCGGGCGCGGTGGCGGGACGGGGGGAAGCTGGAGTTCATGGGCCGCCTGGACGACCAGGTGAAGATCCGCGGCTTCCGCATCGAGCCGGGGGAGGTGGAGGCGGCGATCGCGGCGTATCCGGGGGTGCGCGAGGCCCGGGTGATGATGCGCGAGGACCGGCCGGGCGACAAGCGGCTGGTGGCGTACGTGGTGGGCGGCGTGGAGATGGACGGGCTTCGCGCGCACCTGCGCCAGGGCCTGCCGGAGTACATGGTGCCGCAGGCGATCGTCGCCCTGGACCGGCTCCCGCTGAACGCGAACGGAAAGGTGGACCGCAAGGCGCTGCCGGTGCCGGAGTACGGGGCGGCGGAGGAGACGTACGTGGCGCCGCGGACGCCGACCGAGGAGGTGCTGGCGGGGATCTGGGCGGAGGTGCTGGGCGTGGAGCGGGTGGGCGCGGAGGAGGGCTTCTTCGAGCTGGGCGGGCACTCGCTGCTGGCGACTCGCGTCGCCGCGCGCGTCCGCACGGTCTTCGGCGTGGAGCTCCCGCTCCGCGCCGTCTTCGAGCAGTCGGTCCTCTCCGGGCTCGCGGCCGAGATCGAGCGCCTGCGCGGCACCGGCGCGGCCGGCGAGGACGCCATCGCCGCCGCCGCGCGCGAGGGCGACCTGCCGGCGACCTTCGCGCAGGAGCGGCTCTGGTTCGTGGACGCGCTGGACCCGGGGAGCCCGGTGTACGCCATCCCGTTCTCGTACCGCCTCACCGGCCGTCTGGACGACGACGCACTCCGGCGCGCGCTGGCCGAGCTGGTGCGCCGCCACGAGCCGCTGCGCACCACGCTTCCGGCCGTGGACGGCGTCCCCGTTCAACGGATCGCGCCTCCGCCTGCCGAGTTCGATCTGCCGATCGCCGACGTGCGGCACCTGCCGGAGGACGAGCGCTGGGCCGAGGCCCGCCGGCTTTCGGCCGAAGCCGCCGCGCACCGCTTCGACCTGGCGCGCGGGCCGCTCTTCCGCGCGTCGCTGGTCCACGTCGCCGACGACGAGCACCGTCTCCTCCTCAACCTCCACCACGCCATCGGCGACGGGTGGTCGCTGGGGGTGCTGCTCGACGAGC
>DASQLJ010000746.1:0-11716 GCA_035630095.1 Longimicrobium sp. | reverse complement strand
GATGCGCGTGCGCCGCGCCGCGCTGGACCGCTTCGGCGAGAACGCGGTGCGCGCGGGGATGCCGCTGGCCACGATGGAGGAGGCGCTGGTGCCGCTCTACCTCTACCACCGCTACCAGGCCGAGGCGGCCACCAAGGCCATCGGCGGGCAGACGTACACCTACGCGCTCCGCGGCGACGCGCAGGTGCCGCTGCGCCCCGCCCCCGCGGCCGACCAGCGGCGCGCGCTGGCCGCCGTCCTCGCGACGCTGGCGCCGGCCGAGCTGGCGCTGCCGCGCACGGTGCTGACCCGTCTGCCGCCGCGGCCGTTCACCTACGGCGCGCACCGCGAGCTCTTCCCGCGCTACACCGGCCCGGTGTTCGACGCCGTGTCACCCGCGGCGACGGCGGCGAACATGACTTTCGCGCTCCTCTTCGATCCGCAGCGCGCGGCGCGGCTGGTGGAGCAGCGCGCGCTGGACCGGTCGCTCCCCGGCTTCGGCGAGATCCTGGACCGCACCGCCGCCGCCGTCTTCGCCGACGCGGGGGCGGACGCGTACCACCGCGAGCTGGCGCGCGCCGTCCAGCGTTCGATGGTGGAGCGGCTGATGGACGTGGCCGCCGACGCGCCGATGCCGCAGGTGCGCGCCGAGGCCGCCGAGCGCCTGCGCGGGATGCGCGCCTCGCTCCCCACCCGCGTCACCGCCGACCGCGGCGACCAGGCGCACTACCGCCTGCTGGCCGACGACATCGGCCGCTTCCTCGACCGCCCTTGGGAGGCGCGGGAGCGTCGCGAGCCGCTCGCCCCGCCCCCCGGCTCGCCGATCGGAAACGAGTAGCGCGGCGGCGAGTCGTCCTTTGATGAAAAACACGGCGCCCCGGCGGATGTTTTCCGCCGGGGCGCCGTAGTCCATCTGGCCAGCTCGTTCGCGCGTTCCGACACCGCTGGTGAAACGGCCGTCAGGACCTCAGAACATGCGGTAGCTCGTGCGGCTGAGCGTGAAGCCGTGCTGGGCGCGGTTGCGGCAAGTGACGCCCGTGCGCTGCGAGGTGCAGTTGAACGGGCCGGCACGCCAGGTGGTGCCGTAGGCCAGCGCGGCGCCCTGCCCCAGCACCGTGTCGCCGTGGCACACGGCATAAGGCCGCCCGGTAGCGTTCATGCCCATGGAATCGCCCGTGTCCAGCTCGCAGTCGCGGACGGCGGGGCCGCTCCACTCCTTCTCGCCGATGTCGCAGCGCAGCTCCCACCGGCCGTCCTGGTTGGCGGCCATGCAGCCGATGTTGCCGCTCGGCGTGCGGAAGCCGTGCAACTGCGCGCCGGCCGACGCACGGTCCGGCACGACGAGGCTCGTCAGCACGGCCGCGGTCGCGAGGGTGGCGAAGCGGAGCAGCATGATGTCCCCTGGCTCTCTGGTCGTGGAGGTGGACTCGGCTGCGCGAAGCTGGCCGCCCGAGTAGCCCCGGGCGGCCGGACGCGTCCTTCAGCCGGTGCGGATGATCAGGATACGGTGATCGTCTGCATCATCCCGTGCATGAAGTGCGGCTTCCCGTCCCTGGCGTCGGGGATGAAGCAGATCAGCACGTAGGTGCCGGGGGTGAAGTCGTGCGTGAACGCCTGCACCTCGCCCCGCGCCATCCCCGCGATCCCGCCGATGGCGCTGGCCGGCGGCGGGCCCTGCATGGTCTGCATCCACGCCATCAGGTCGTTGGCCGTCTTCCCCGGCGCCAGCTTGATCAGCTCCACCTCGTGCGACTGCGCGGCGAGGTTCTCCACGCGGATGGTGTGCTTCCCGCGGGTGATCGGCGTCGACAGCGTGAACGAGTAGTCGTTCAGCCGCATGGTGATGTCACCCGAGGGCGTGGTGGCCGCGGCGGGGACCGGGGCGGGGGTGACGGTGAGCATCTTCGCCATCCCCTTCATCACGTGCGGCACCTTGTCGGGCATGTCGACCCAGCAGAGTAGGGCATAGTTGCCGGGCGCCAGGAAGAGCGTGGCGTTGGAGTCGCTCCCCGGGTCGGGTGCGTTGGGCCCGCCCATCTCGTGGATCCACGCCGGGGGTGGGCCGCCCGCCCGCAGCGCCGCGTACACGTCGTCCAGCGTCTTCCCCTCGTCCAGCCGCGCCAGCGACAGGTGGTGCAGCGCCTGGCCGCGGTTCTGGAGCTGGATGGTCGCCATCCCCGCCGGCACCCGGTCGGGCGCCTGGAAGGCGAAGTCGCGCGCCACCACCGTGATCACGCGCGGCGGCGCGGCCACCGTCTCCGCCGTCTTCTCCGCCGACGAGGCCTCGGCGCGGCCGCACGCCGCCGCCACGATCACCGCCGCGGCCACCCGGGCCGCCGTCTTCACCTGCTTCGCCACCAGCATCTCCGCCTCCTCTAGGGTCAGCGGGAGCACGCGGCCCCCGCATCGTTCTGGTCATGGATCGCCCGGCATCTCCACTCGCCGGGCACGGTCCCGATGCGCCCGGCGAGGGCAGCATACGGGCCGCGTGACCGGAAGGGTTTACGAATTTGCAAGTGATTGTGCGGAAAGCAGATGGCGAAAACGGCGGGAACGGACGTGTTGACTCGGCGCCTCAGGCGTGGCGGCGACCTGTGGCACGCTTGCCCCAGTCCATGCCGCGTGATACACGTAGCGGCGGCGTCGGAACGGCCGGAGCACGAACGCCCAGCCGCCGGGCCGTGCGCTCGTCGCGAGGCGCACGTCCGCAGGCGATCAGCCGCCGCCGCCTAGCATACGGGTGATGGGATAGATCCAGGCGAAGAGGATGCTGCGGACCACGGGGAACTCGGAGCCGATCAGCGTGGACAGCGGCACCAGGCCGAACACCAGCGCGTTCAAGATGAAGTGCCGGTCCCACGTGAGCTTGCCGGGCTCGGTCCGGGCGATGCGGCTCAGCACGTCGTCGCGGTTCATCTCCACCATAACCTTGATCACCGCGGCCACCGCCGCCAGCAGCAGCACGAACAGGAGCAGCTTCACCAGACTCTGCGGCTGGTAGGGATACGACGACTCATGCAGCACCAGCAGCAGCACCGAGGTGAAGAGGAAGAGCGCCAGCAGGCGCATCTGGGCGATGGTCCACTCCACGTAGTCGACCACCTGTACGGCCGCATACTCCTCGGCCGCGCGCGCCCAGAGCCCCAGCCCCTCCGAAAAGGTGCGGCGGATACGTCCGCTGGTGCTGGGGCCCTCGGGCGGACGGCCGGCATCCTTCTCGGCATCCCTCGCCACCAGGCCGGCTTCCTTCTCGCCGGGCTCGCGCGCCCAGTACACCTCCAGCACCCGGGCCAGAAGCAGGAAGTTGGCGCCGCCGCCCGCGTCGCCCCAATGCCCCAAGCCTGCCGCGGGCTGCGGCAGCGCGCCATAGGCCGCCGCGGCCCTGTGGAGGGCAGCCTCCACCTCATCCGCGGGAACCGCGCGGGCGTCGACACGTTCCAGCGCCTCGATCACGGCACGCGCCTTCCCCTCCGCCGTCTCACGATCCTCCCGCGTCTTCCGCTCCGCCGCCGCCTCGGCCGCGCGTTCCGCGTCGGGCTGCGCCGCAGCCGGCTCCGCGCCCCCTTCATCTCCGATGCTGCGCGGCGTCTCGGTTTCGGCTCCGTCGATCGGCTCGCGATCCCATCGGGACTCGTCCTCGACGAGCACCGCGACGGCCGCCTCGGGCTGCCTGGCCTGGGCGGGCTCGGTGGGAGGCGCGAACATGACGGGGACGGAGACCTGCGCCGGCATAGTCGATGCTTCCGCCGCCGGCGCGGCTGCGGCAGCCAGCCGCCGCGAGAGGGTGCTCAGGTGGCGCCACTGCGTGGCCATCACGGGTGCCACCACGGCCGAGCGCGGAACCCCCACCACGGCCAGCCGGGTGAGGCGCGACACGCGCTGGGGCAGCCGCTCGAACGAGGTGATCAGCGGCGTCCCCGCGATGCCGCGCAGCGTGCGGCTGAGGCCGCTCCACACCACGAGCAGGCGATACACGCCCCACCCGGTGGCCGACACCACCCCCACCAGCCCGAACCGGTACAGCGCGCCGAACGTGTTCGCGCCCGAAAGGCTCTCCAGGGAGTAGTAGCCCGACAGAATCACGCAGCCGCAGGGAACGGCCAGGACCACCACCAGCCACATCGCGTTGCGGTGCGGCACCAGCCGGAAGAGCCGGGCGCGCACCTGCCGCACTCCGCGCACCACCCTGGGCGGCATCATCCGGGTCCACTGCTGGGGACAGCCGAGCGAGGCGAGATCGTCGCCGGCGTCCACGTCCACGAGCTCCACCTCGGGCCGCAGCGCCAGGCATGCCGCCTCGAAGGCCGTGGCGGTGCGCAGCGCCGCCAGCCGGCGCAGGTGCCAGCCGGTCCACGCCACGAACGCCGCGGCCGCAAGCGCCAGCGGCACCAGCGGCGACATCCCGCCCCCCAGGTCCAACGCGCGGTGCACCAGCAGGGTGAAAGCCACCGGTGCCCCGGCGGCGGTATTCACCACCTCGCCCACGTACACCAGCGTGCACACCAGGTAGACCACACCCAGTACCAGCACCAGGCGGCGGGCCCAGGCGTTCATCCACCATAGGCCCCGACGGTCGTCGGGGTCGTTCAGCCGCGTGCGGAAGTGCTCGCGGTATTCCAGCCACCAGTTCCGCAGCAGCGCCACCGAGTACAGCATCGCCGCTGTCATGGCCGCCGCGGCCGCCGCCGAGAGCACCACCGCGACCCGGCTCTGCCAGCCCCCATCGCGCGTACGCAGGGCGGCCGCCACGTTCAACACCACCGGCGGGAGCAGCCCGGAGAACAGCGCCACGGTGAACAGGAAGCGGTAGAGCGCCTCCTGGTAGCGCAGGCTCCCCCACTGCGCCTGCCGGAAGAGGAACACGCGGCCGCACACGTCCGCCGCGCGCCCGGGAAGGCGGTTCAGCCGCTCGCGGTCGGCCGCCAGCAACGCCCGGTCGGCCGCGGTCTCCTGGGAGAAGACCCGCGCCGCCTGCCGCGCGCGTAGCATCAGCGCCACGGCGAGCAGCGCCAGCCCCAGCACGATCACCCCCGACACGAAGTCCATCCGGGGCTCGGGAGCCGCGCCGGGCAATTTCGTCCAGGGCCGCGGCCAGACGTAGCCGTCGGTGTGGCGGCGCACCTGCATGGGCATCAGCCCCGAGCTACCCACCGCGCTCACCCACACCGGTGGCGCCTGCGAGCGCAGTCCGCCGTCGGGGTAGGCGTAGTCCAGCATCCGCGCGCCGTCACCCAGCTGGAGGAGGGCCGCGTTGTACACGCCCTCCGCGTACTCGGAGGGGAAAGGCACCACTTGGCGCCGGCGTTCCCACATCTGGGTTTCGGGCGTCAGTGGGTAGCTGGAGACCACCAGCATCCCGCGCAGGTCGTCGTTGTATTCGGGCGAAAGGTACAGCTCGTTCGCCTCGAACATGATGAAGTGCACGTCGCGCAGCCGGTGGCGCAGTTCCGTGGCCAGGAACAGCCGGTCGCGCACGTCCGACGCGGCGACGGCCACCGCGCGGATGTCGTGCGTGCGCAGCGTGCGGGCGATCTGGTCCAGCACCAGGTCTACCGAGGCGGCAGTAAGCCCCGAAGCCGTCAACGGAGACTCCATCGGCCGAGGCGGGTCGCGCAGGGTTATCGACACGCGGCTTTCTTCCCCGTTCTCGCCGGCGTTCGCCCTGCCGGACGGCCGCTGGGCGTACTCGTCGCGCAGGGTGCCGATGTTCAGGGGGAAGGTGAGACGCAGGGGCCGTTTCGCCTCGGAAGCCCGTCCCACCTCCTGGCCATACGCGGTGGAGCCTTCCACCAGGATCGCGAGTTGCTCGTCGCCCACCCCCAGCCGGGGAAGCACCGTCTCTCGCAGCGTGTTGAGCAGCAGCGCGTCGGAGTGCACGGTGGACTGGAAGGTGAACGCCGTGCTGGGGGCAAGCACCCGGGAGTTGTCGGAGCCGGTCGCCGAGCCCGTGGCGATCCGCACCGTCCGCCGCGAGTCCTGCCGCTGCCAAGCGCCCAGCACGGTGGCCAGCCCTCGCGACGTTCCCGAGAAGGTGGGGCCCACCACGCGCAGCGTGTCGCCCCACCCGGCCGGCCGCTTGACGGCGGCGAGCCCGGCCGAATCACGCCCCAGCAGGACGTCGCGTTCGGCAAGGGCCCGGTAGAGCGCGCGCGGGTGCACCCCCGCCGTGGCCACCTCGCCCACCAGGTACAGCAGCCGGTAGCGCGGCATGTCCGCGGTCGCGGTATCGGCCGAGGGAGAGCGGAACAGGATCACGCCGGGATACGCTTCGCGCACGCGGGTCCGCGGCGTGTCGTCGAGCACCGAGTCGGCTCGCAGCCACGGCAGCCACATGCGGTCGACGGCGTACCCCGTCTGCTCGTGGGCGCGGCGCAGCGATTCGAGAAACCCGTCGTAGGCCCAGTCGAGGTGCGAGTCGATGGGGTCCGGGAGGGTGGCCACCATCACGGCCAGCGTGGTGTCGGCGAGCGGCGTGCGCAGCTTGAGCGACAGCGTGTCACTCATGCTCAGCGCCAGCAGCTGTGTTCCCATGCGGTCCAGGCGTGCCGGCGAGACCGGCGGCACGGCGTCGCTGCGAGCCGTGGCCGCGGGCGGGGCGGTGGAGCCCGGCGCGCTCGCGGAATGGATGCCGGCGCCGCGGGTGCCCGCGATGATCCCGACCACGGCGAGGGCAGCGGTGTAGCTCCAGGTACTGAATCTTCCTTCAATCATGCAGATAACGCGGTACTGCGGGAGGGTGGGCGGTGCCGAAGAGGGGCATGCCGCGGTGGGCTACTACTGTCCTTTAAAGTACGTTCGTCTTCCGCCTCTTCCAAGACGCTCGTTCAGGCGGCATGGGATTGGTTGGACGGACGCGCCGTGTTTCCCGGTCGATTCCAGCGGGCGAGCGGCGCGGGGTTTGCTGACGCCCGGCGGCATGTTCACTCCGCGCATCTTTCTCCTCTCCCCCGCGTTCGCGGGCGGCAAACGCGGCGGGCTCGTGCTGCGCGACGCGGCCTCGTTCCCGCTCGCCAAACGGCTGAGGACGCCCGAGGGCGCGCCGCTGGGCGACGTCTTCTCCTTCCTGAGCGGCCTCTACTTCCGGGGGAAGATGGCGTACGTCCGCCGCTTCGCCGCGCCGCCCGACGGCCTTCCCGGCGCGCTGGTGATCACCCCCACGCGCGGGCTGGTGCCGCCCGAGTCGACGATCACCCTAGAGATCCTGCGCGAGTTCGCGGAAGGCGCGGTGGAGCTGGACAACCCGGGCTACCGCAACCCGCTGGAGAAGCACGCGAAGGCGCTGGCGGAGCACACGGGGGACGCCGAGATCGTGCTGCTGGGCAGCATCGCCTCGGGGAAGTACGTGGACGTGCTCGCCGGCATCTACGGCGAGCGCCTCGTGTTCCCCTCCGCCTTCGTGGGCCGCGGCGACATGAGCCGCGGCGGGTTGATGCTGCGCGCGGCCGAGAGCGGGGAAGAGCTGGAGTACCTGTCCGTGCAGGGTGCGAAGCGGCACGGCACCCGGCCGCCGAAGCTGGAGCCCCGGCGGTGGAAGACGTGAGGCGTCCGCCCGCCCGCGGCTGATACTCGATGGTGCGGCCGGACACCCGTCCCATTCTTCGTGCGCGGAGGCCAATCGTCCCGCCAGCTGGCGATGGCTGCTTCTACGCACCGCCGTTGACCATCCCCGGACACGACCCTACCTTCCATAATCCTCTTCAAGCTCCGCCGGCTCACGTCCGTTCCTTCGCCCGAAACCGCAGGTCCCGCCAGGCCCCTGGCGAATGGTCATCCTTTCATGAAGCAGTTCCGCCCTCCGCAGGGATCGTCGATCACGCGCCGTAAACCCGGGGTGCGCCTCACATGGGGGTGGGCCGTGCCGCGCCTGCTCGCGGCCGCGATGCTCGCGCTCGCCCTGGACGGCGGGGGCCGCGCGCCGTACGGCATCGGGTCGCCCCGCGCTTCCGAAGCCGTACTGCTCGCCGAGCGATTCACCGCGGGCCGGCTTTCGGGACAAAGCGCCTGGGGGCCCTGCGTGCCCATGCCTGGAGAGGCCCTGGTGGCGCGCGTCCGCTGCGGCGAGGCGCTGGAGCGTGGGACGTGGCGCTTCCGCCACCTTTCGGCGGCGGCCGCGGAACTGCGCCGCCGTCACCCGCCCGGCGACCGCACGGCACGGCTGCGCGCATCGGCGCTCTGGCACCTTCGCCGGGAAGACGGAACCGCGCTCGCCAGCGCGACCGTGGCGCTCGAGCGTGCGGCCGCCCACGCGCCGACCGATCCACGCGTGCTGAACGACCTGGCCGTCGTGTACCTGGAGCAGGGCGCGCGGGAGCAGGCGCTGGAGCCGATGCTCCGCGCGCTGGACGCGGTGGAGCGCGCGGTCGCGGTCGACTCGCTGATGGCCGAGGCGCTGTACAACCGGGCGCTGATCCACGAACGGCTGTACCTGGTGAACACCGCGCGGGAAGCCTGGACGCGCTACGCGGCCGTGGAACCGGACGCGGCGTGGCGGGCGGAGGCGCGGGAACGGGCGAGGGCGCTCGAGCCGTCCGGCGACACCACGGCGTGGTGGCCGCTGGTGGATGGCTCGCCCGCCCTGGAGGGGCGGCGCCGGGTCGAGCGGATCGCGCCGCGAGTGGCGCGCGCGCCGCAGGAGGCGCGCAACTTCTCCTTCAAGCTGCTGGGGCGCTGGGGCGAGGCGGTCCTGGCGGGCGACCACGGCGAGTCCGCGCGGCTGCTGGGCTGGGGCCGGGACATTGGCGCCACCGCCCAGGCGCTCGGCGGCGACCGCACGGTGGCGCTGGCGGTGCGCACGATCGACGGGGCCCTGCACGATCCGGCGCGCCTCCGCGCCCTCGCCGAAGCGCACGTGGCGCTCGACAGCGGGGCGCAGTTCTACACCGCGCGTCCCGAGGCGGCGGTCCGCACGCTGAGCGGGGCCGAGGCGCGGTTCTCCGCCTCGCACTCGGCGATGGCGGGGTGGGCCGCCTACTTCCGCGCGGCGGCGCTGATCAACTGCGCGCGCTACGAGGCCGCCGACACGGTCCTGCGCCGCCTTGCCACGGGGACGGGCCCGCTCCAGCCGGCGCTCGCCGGCCGGGCCACCTGGGCGCGCGGCACCTCGCGCGTGCGGCGCGGGCTGTACGACGAGGCCGGGCAGTTCTACCGCGCGGCGCGGCCGTACTTCCTGCACGCGCGGGAAAGGGAGTACGAAGGCGCCACCCGGGCCCTGCTCTCCGAAAGCCTCAGCCTCACCGGGCAGTATCCAGCCGCGCGCACCGAAGCCTACGGGGGACTCCGTCTGCTTTCGGCATTCCCCGGCTCGTCGTTCTACAACCTCCAGCTCACCACCGTGGCCGCCGAGGCACGGGGGAAGCGCCTGCGCCACGCGGTGCTCGCCGTCCTCGGTGAAAAGGTGCGCGTGGCGCGGCTGAACGGATCGGTCCCCACGCTGGCGCAGGCGCTGCGCGCACGGGCCCACGACCGCATGGCGCTGGGCGACACCGCCGGCGCGCGCGCGGACGTGGCCGACGCGATCCGCCAGGCCCGTACCCTCGACCGCGGCGCGGCCCGCGACCGCGTGACGGCCGACGTGGAGGTGGTGCTCGCGGAGATGGAGGCGGCGCGCGACGCGCGCTCCGCGCTGGCGCGGCTCGGCCGCGCGATCGACATCTACCACGCGCAGCGGCTGGGCGTGTACCTTCCCACCGCCCTGTACGAAGCCGCCGCCATCTCGCGCGCGCTGGGAGACCTGGACGGCGCGCACCGGTACCTGGACGAGGCGGTCGGACGCATCGAGGCGCTGCAGGACTCCGCGCTGACAGCCGAGACCCGCGCCACGCGCCTGGAAACGGTCGAGACCGTGTTCGACGCCGCCATCGCGCTGCAGCTCGAGCGCGGGCGCCCGGGCGAGGCGTTCGCGTACCTCGAGCGCGCGCGCCTCGCCGCGTGGCCACGCAACGAGCGCGGGATCCGCCCGGCCGACGTGGGGCCGGAGCGGCTGGCCCCCGCCGCCTTCGCGCCCACGCTGCCGGCGGGTACGCTGCTGCTGGAATACGCGGTCCTCCACGACCGGCTGGTGATCTGGGCCGTGTCGCGCCGCGGCGTGCGGCAGTTCGCGGCGCCCGTCACCCGCGATTCGGTGGCGCGACTGGTCGGGCGTTTTGCGCGCGACGGCTACGAATCCACCTCCAGCGCCGGCGCCGGGGCGCGGCTGTTCGACCTCCTGGTGCGCCCGGTCGCCGGCGAGCTGCGGGGGATTCGCCACCTGGCCATCGTCCCCGACCGCGAGCTGAACCAGCTGCCGTTCGCCGCGCTCCGGAACGGTACGGCTGGGCCGCGGCTGGTGGAGCGCTACTCGATCGGCACGCTGCCGAGCACCGCCTTCTACCTCGCGGCACGAGCCCGGGCGGCGACGCGGCCGGCGCGGGCGGGGCGGGCGCTGGTGGTCGGCAACCCGGCGATCGACTCCCTGCTGGGCCTGCCGGCGCTCCCCGGCGCCGAGCGCGAGGCCGAGGCCGTGGCGCGGCTGCGGGCGCCCGCCACGCTGCTCATGGGGGCCCGCGCGAGCCGCGCGACGCTCCTCCGCCACCTCCCCGGCCACACCCTCCTCCACTTCGCCGGGCACGCGGTGTTCAACGCCGAATCGCCCGAGCTCTCCTACCTGGCGCTCGCCCCGGACGGCGCCGGCGGGCCCGGAATCCTCCCCGCGTGGGAAATCGCGCACCTCCCGGCCTCCAATCTGGTGACGGTGGTGCTGTCGGCGTGCAGCACGCTGAACCCGAGGCCCACCCATGCCGGTGCACCGGCGGGGCTGGCCTACAGCTTCCTGCGCGCGGGGGCGCCCTCCACCGTCAGCACGCTCTGGGACGTGAGCGACCAGGCCACCACCGGGGTGCTGGTGGAGTTCCACCGCCTCGTGGCGGGCGGGACCCCGCCCGCCGAGGCGCTCCGGCGGGCACAGGTGGCGGCGCTCCGCTCCGGCTCGGCCATGCGTGTACCGGGGGCCTGGGCCGCGTTCATCTACACGGGGCCGTGAGCCGATTTCATCTCGCCAACCTCATTCCGGAAGACCAGCCATGCCGTTCCAATTGAAGGCCGACTTCATCGGGCTCTGCCTGTACGTGCACGACCGCGAAAGCGGCCGCGTGGCCGTGCTGATGCCCGACGCGCGCAAGCGCACCGCCGATTCCGAGCACGTGGACGGGAAGGAGGGAGCGCCGCACGTCGGTTACCTCCGCTTCAACCTGGCCGACCTCGTCCCCGCGTACCCCGTCGGAACGCAGGACGAGCCGGCGTTCGAGTGCATCCGCCAGTTCGATTTCCAGGAGATCCGCTTCGGCCCGGCCGGCGCGGTGCAGTTCGAACTGAACGTCCCCGAGTTCGAGAAGATCGCCATCCACCCGAACGCGCCGGAGAGCGCGCTGCTGAAGCTGAAGGAGGAGCTGTTCTCGGCCAATCCGCCGCCCGACCTGCTGATGCGCACCCGCCTTCCGGGCGGCACCATGAAGGGGCTCCCCGACGAGACCTGGCGCTTCGACGACACGCTGGCCCCGGGCACCGACTACCAGAGGCAGTTCGCGAACTTCGTCAAGTGGACACTGGACGTCCCGGGCGACGAGATCACGATCGAGCTCCGCAGCTTCGGCGGCGACGTGCAGAGCACGCTCACGCTGCGGCCCGCCGACGGGAAGACGGTGTCGCTGAAGATCGCGAACCTGTGCGAAAAGAACCCCCTGGAGTGGGAGGACCTGGACCT
>DASQLJ010000745.1:0-10569 GCA_035630095.1 Longimicrobium sp. | reverse complement strand
CCACCGTCTGCCCGTAGCGCTTGTGCAGCCCGCGGCAGCGGATGGCCGGGGTGGCGTCGGCGGGTGGGGCGATTCCTGTCTCTGTCGGCACGCTGCGTCGGGTGCGGGGTGAGGGCGGAACGGCGAGGGGACAGGTTACAGGGGACAGGGGACAGCGGGCAACGGCCGGGGGCACAGGTTTGCCTCGTGGACGGGCCGGCCGCTGCTCATCCGCCAAGATTCTGCTTGAGTGCTCACGACCTAAACGATCCGCCGCGCCCGCCGCACCTCGATCGGCGAGCCGTCGGCGACGAAGGCGCTGGAGGGGGGCGCGGCGAGCGGCGCGGCGAACTCGGCGCCGTAGAGCGCGGCCACGTCGGCGTCGAGCTTCGCGTCCTCGGCCTTCCACACGCGCCAGGAGGGGTGCTCCACGCGGTACTCCACCGTGCCGCCGTCGCGCTGGGCGGCGTATCCCCAGTAGTGCTCGGTGATGAACTCCTCCTCGCTTCCTTCCACAAGCGGGCGCGCCTCGCCCACCGCCCGCGCGCCCACCGAGCACCACCGCCCGCCGAAGCGCCAGCCGTATTCCACCTGTCCTCCCGCCGGCCCCAGCTCCAGCCGGTGCCGCATCGGCAGGGCGACGTAGCGTTCGTTGTAGACGGCCCGCGCCAGTGCCGCCACCCCCCAGCGCGGCACGATCTCGCGGATGAAGCACACCCCCCGCCGCCACCCTTCCGGCCCCTGCCGCCCCACGTAGAAGCGCAGGTTCACCTCCTCGAAGGTGCGGTGGAAGGGGATGGGGATGCCCAGCAGCCGCGTGTCCAGGAACATGAATCCCACCGCGCTCACGAAGGTGCGCCCCCGCCACGCATCCAGCTCCGTCCCGCGCGGCACGTAGGGCCGCAGGATGGCGGGATCCACCTCCCAGTTCAGCATCACCAGCGAGCGCCAGGCGCCAGTGAGGAAGCGCCCGGGACCTCCCGTGTGCGGATCGGCGTCGGCCATCGGTCGATCTCTCGTCGTAGGTGCTACGGAGTCCGAAAAGTCGGTGCCGGGGCCCGAGACGGAAGAGCGGGATGCGGGCGTGTCCCTCCGCTGCGCTCCGGGCCGGGCTTCGCGCGCCGTAGGCAACGATACCGCCGTTGCCAACGGCGCCGAGCCGCCGTCGCGCCACGGGCCCCGCTCGTTCCCGCGGCGCCGGACGCGGGCGCGCCGGCGTCTCGGCCCTCCGGGCGCGAATCCCTCACGCAATCCGCTCGCCGAACGGGGTCCGTGAGATCCGTATGCTACCGGATTGGGGGATTGACCATGCATCCCGCCCTGAACCCGAAGATGTCATCCTGAGGCCGACCACACCTATCTCCCTGCCATCGAAAGAGTTGGCAGGCCGAAGGATCTATCGCCCGTCGCCGCGAGGAGCCGGCGGTAGCGCGTCGGACGTCATGGATCCTTCGCGCTGCGGCCGTCGTGGCGGCCGCGGCGCGGGCGTGGTCGCGCTCAGGATGACGATCCTCGGCGCGGGCCAGGATGCATGGCGAATCGCGGTCTGACCGAGGGGATACGAAGAACGGCGCCCGCCGCGGCGCGGGTGCCGTTCGATCGTCGTCCCCCCGGTCGGCGCTCAGGGCGTGGTGGTGCCGCCGCTGGCCTCGTTGCCGAGCGCCTCCACCTCGGCGGCGCGGCGGGCGGCGGCGGCGTTGGCGCTGTCGGCGCCTTCCTGCGCGCGGGCCGGGGCGCCGCCCAGCGCGCCGGGGATGGCGGACGACGCCTCTACCCTATCGGCGGAATCGGCGCGGGCGGCGGCGGAGTGGTCGTCGCCGCCGCCGCACGCAGCCAGCAGCAGCGCGGTGGAAAGCGCGAGAAACGGAGTGCGGCGGATCATCGACGCCTCGTGGGGTGGGGAGATGGACGGACGCGTTGCGCGGGTGATCCCCCAATCTGCTCCCGCCGCTCGCCGCCCGGCAAGCGGATCGCCGCCTCCGCTGTCGCTCGCCGGCGAAGCGGAAGGCGGGCGACCCGCGGCCGGGAGTCGCCGGATGGCGGGGAGCCGCGGGCTCAGGCGCGTGCCTCCTCGGGCCCGGGCGGTGTCCCGTCCGGATCCACCGCGTACGGGGTGTGGAGCTGCACCGGCTTCGCGCGGGCCCGGCGGACCCTCAGGTTCAGCAGCTCCACGAACACGGAGAACGCCATCGCGAAGTAGATGTAGCCCTTCGAGATGTGCTGCCCGAGCCCGTCCGCCACCAGCGTCACGCCGATCAGCAGCAGGAACGCCAGCGCCAGCATCTTCACCGTGGGATGCCGGTCCACGAAGCCGCTGATCGCGCCGGCGAACAGGAGCATGAACACCACCGCCAGCACCACGGCCGCCACCATGATGGCGATCTCGTCCACCATCCCCACCGCGGTGATCACCGAGTCGAGCGAGAAGACCACGTCCAGCAGGAGGATCTGCACGATCACGGCGCGGAACGTGGGGCGCACCCGGGCCGAGGTGGAGCCCTCTTCCCCCTCGAGCTGCTGGTGCATCTCGTGGGTCGCCTTGGCGATCAGGAATATGCCGCCGCCCAGCAGGATCAGGTCGCGCCCCGACAGCTCGTTCCCCATCACCGTGAACAGGGGCGCCGTCAGGCGGACGATCCAGGAGAGCGAGAGGAGGAGGAGGATGCGCGTGATCAGCGCCAGCGCGAGCCCCATCGTGCGCGCGCGCGCCTGCTGCTCGCGCGGCAGCTTGGACGCGAGGACGCTGATGAACACGACGTTGTCCACGCCCAGCACGATCTCCAGCGCGAGCAGCGTGGCCAGTGCGACCCAGTTCTGTGGATCGGTGAGGATTTCCATGGTCCGAATGGTTGGGGTTCGAGCCGCGGCCGGGAATGCCGTCACGCGGGGAGCCGGCGCCGCCCCGCGTCACGGGGGTCGGCGCCGGCCGGTTCACTTCGTGCGCCTACGCCGCGAGCGCCAGCCGTTCCAGCCGGGCGACGCGCGCCTCCGTGGGCGGGTGCGTGGAGAAGAGGCGCGCCATCCCGCCGGCCGCGGCGAGCGGGTTCACCTGCGCGAGCGGTGCCGCCGCGGGAGCAACCTGCATCGGCACGCGCCGCGCGTGCTGGTCGAGCTTGCGGAGCGCGCCCGCCAGCGCGAGCGGCCGCCCGCAGATCGCGGCGCCCACCTCGTCGGCCTTGAACTCGCGCTGCCGGCTGATCGCCATCTGGATCAGGCCGGCGGCGACCGGCGCCAGGATCATCATCAGCAGCGCGCCGGCGGGGCTGCCGCCCTCCTCGTCGCCGCCGCCGCCGAAGAGCGCGCCCCACACCGCCGTCTGGCCGAGGGACGAGATCGCGCCGGCCAGGGTGGAGGTCACCGTCTGCAGGAGCATGTCGCGGTTCCTGATGTGCGCCAGCTCGTGCGCGATCACCCCCTCCAGCTCCTCGCGCGAGACCAGCGCCAGGAGGCCCTCGGTCACGCACACCACGGCGTGCGCGGGGTTGCGCCCGGTGGCGAAGGCGTTGGGCTGCGCGTGCGGCGCGATCGCCACCCTCGGCATCGGGAGCGCCGCGCGCTGGCGCAGCGTGTCCACCATGTCGTGCAGCCAGGGCGCGTCGGCGCGCTCCAGCGGGTGCGCGCCGTACATGCGCAGCACCATCGCGGCCGAGCCCCAGTACATGAAGAGGTTCATCCCCCCGGCCAGGAGGAGGGCGACCGCCATCCCCGCCTGCCCGCCGAGCGCGCCGCCGGCCATGCCGAGCAGCGCGGTCATCAGGGCCATCAGCCCGAAGACCTTTACGTTGTTCATCGGTTTTCCCGTACGTGACGTTGCCTGCGGCCCCGCGAACGGCGCGGCGGCCGGGCCGGACGGAAGTCCGGCCGCGTGAACGGAAACGCGGTGCGTCAGGCCGGGACGGGAGGCGCGCGGGCGGAAGCCGCGCGGGTGCCGGCGCGGGCGGGCGCGAGGCCGCCGGCCGGCGAGGGGTCGCGCGCCGCGACGATGCGCGGCGCGGGGAGCGCGGGCGGCTCGGAGGGAAGCGCCGCGGCGAGCGGGGGAAGGTCGGGAACGCCGCGACAGGCCAGCGGTCGGAGGACCGCGGCCCGGGTGGCGATGCAGCTCGACTTGCTGTCGCTCCGCTCCCTCCGGGCGGCGAGCGGGCCGGCCCAGAACGACGTCCCCACCAGCAGCACGGCCAGCAGGAGACGGAGCGGCTTCGACGAAGGTTGTGCGCTCACGGCGCCCAATCTAGCAACCCGGTATTGCTTTGGGCAGGGTGGATCGATCCCCCAGAGCCTGGCGAGGAAAAGAAGGGTTCACGCAGAGTCAGCAGAGTTAGCAGAACTGCGCAGAACTGCCAAAGTTGTTCTGCGGTGTTCCCTGCTGACTCTGCTGACTCTGCGTGAAACCCTACCGACTCATTCCCGAACGGGACTTCTAAAACCGGTATGAACATGAAGTCTCGGCCTGGATAGCGGCAAGAGTTGCTGCGCGAGGCTTTTCGTCGGCCAGCCAGCAAAGAAAACCCCCGCCCGGCGCGCTGCCGGCGGGGGTTTTCAGATCTCCAACCAGATCGGTGCCGATTCCGGGCTCAGCTCGCCAGGGGCGCGATGGTGCCGTCCACGGGGAAGCCGCAGAAGGTGCCGGAGAGCCTCACGTTCTGCGTGCCGGCCACCAGGCTGGCGGTCACGTCCACGGCGCAGCGGCCGGAGCTGCCGCCGTGGCTCCAGGTGAAGGCGCCCTTCTGGGTGAGCTCGAAGGCGGTGAGCGCCTGCGCGGCCGACGCGGCGTTCAGCACCACGTCGATCCTGGGGTCGCCGTTCAGGGTGAAGGTGGCGCCGTCGTCCGTCTTCACCGCGCACCCCTGGTGCGTCACGCCCAGGTTGGCGCTCACGGTGCCGGTGCGGCCCACCGCGTCCACGCTGCCGCCCACCGTGCCCGCCACCGCCACCTTCCCCGAGGGCGCGCACGGCACGGGGGTGTTGAAGGTGAACGAGAACGCGCCGGTTCCCACCGCGTTCATGCTGCGCGCCCCGCGCGCCCCCGCCGGCACGCTGCCGCTGGCGAAGCTCGCGCCCGTGGCCAGCAGCGCGCGGTTCAGCGACGCGGCCTGGGCGGCGGTCAGCGGGGTGTTCCGCGGGGCCGTCGCGCCGCCGGCGTCGCACGCGGCGACCGCGGCGGCGGTGAGCAGGGCGGCGGCGGCCAGCACGCGCTTGCGCATGGGGAAAAGCTCCTGCGGGTGGGGTGGAGATCGGCCGGCGAACACGGGTGCCGGCTCACTGAATCTAATCACGCCGGCGGCGGCGTGGTAGCAGACCCGGCGCGGTGGACGGAGTGCGACGCCGCCGCCGTCAACGTGGTGCGGTCGGAAGGCGCGCGCACGCCGCCTCGATCCGCGCGCGCGTGGGCTGCGGCACGTCGCGCGCCTTGCCCATGCAGCTCGCGTACGATTCCATCGACGCGGTGCGCTGCTGGAACTTGCGCGCCTCGTCGGCCGCCCACTGCGCCGAGTCCTGGTCGGCGGCGGGGCCGGGCTGGGGGACAACGTTCGGCCCCGCCACGGTCGCCGGCACCGCGTCGGCCGCGGCGGAGTCGATGGCGTTCTGGGTGCGCTGCTGGCCGGGGGTCCACACGCGGCGGTTGGCCCACGTGGTGTCGGGCGGGGCGGCGGCCCGCCCGCCCTTCTCCGCGTCGCCGCCGCAGGCGGCCAGCAGGGCGGCGGAAAGGACCAGGGTGATGCGTCGGCTGCGAATCATCGGGCTTCAGACGGGTTGGATCGAAGGATCGGACCGGGCGAAAGGTCCAGACGCACGCGCGGGGCGCGGAGTGATCCGCGCCCCACCACGTTCACGCCGGAGCGGAAAGCTTACGGCTTCGGCTGCTGCGCGGCGACCAGCGCCTGCACCGTGCGCTGCAGCTCGGCAACCTGCGCCTCCAGCGTCTGGATGCGCGCGGCCTGGCTGGTGGTCCGCTGCTCGAGCGCCTTCACCGCGGCCAGGTTCACGCCGTCGATGTCGCCCATGTTGATGGTGGTGCCGTCGCGGCTGAACCCGAACGCCGCCTGCCAGTCCTGCGCCATCGGGCCGATGTGGAAGGTCGAACGGTCGGCCTCGGCGCGGTACCGCCAGGTGGTCACCGGCACGTTGCGCAGGCGAGCCAGGAGGTCCTCGCCGTTCACGTCCAGGAAGTCGCTCTTCCGGTTGCGGTCCGAGATCGAGCTCCACGAGCCGCCGCCGGCAGCCACCTGCACGCCCGCGGTGGTGGTCGCGTTGGTGTAGAGGCGGTAGCCGCCGGCGTAGCGGGTGGAGAACTGGTTGTTCGCCGACGCCTCCAGCGAGTCGGTGGTGCTCTGGTCGGCGGCCACGAAGGCGCCGTCGTGCCCGTTCGCGCTGGCGCGGTGCCCCAGCGCCACGGCGTAGTCGGCGTCGGCCGTCACGCGGTAGCCGATCGCCACCGAGCCCTGCCCGTTGCCCGCCGCGCAGACACCGCCCGGGGCCGAGCCGGTGGTGTTGGTGAAGCCGATGGCGACCGATGCGAAGCCGCAGACGTGGTTGCCGCTGCCCGCCGAGAAGGCGGCCGTCCCGCCCACGGTGTTGCTCGCGCCGAAGCCCGCGGCATCCACCCCCGTCACCTCCACCTGGTCGCCGAAGGCGAAGGAGGCGAACACGGTCGCCTTGGTCAGGTTGCCACCGGCCCACGAGTAGAAGCCGACGTTCGCGTCGTCCCAGTAGTTGCCGGCCCCGCCGTCGTCGGTGCCGCCGGCGCGGAAGGCCGCCTTGTACGGGTACCACATCATCCGGTACCCGGCGCCGCTGGCCGGGATGATCCCGATCCCCAGCTCGCCGATGGCCACCACGCCGCCGGCGCTGTCCACGCGGAAGCGGTCGCCCGCGGGGCTGCCCGAGCGGAGCTGCAGCAGGATGTCGGACTGCGCGTGGGCCTCGGCCGCACCGCAGAGGAGCGTCAGGGCGCCGGCAACGGCCAGGGCCGTGGTGCGTGCACGGTTGAGCATGGCGAATCAGTCGGGTGAAGGTGGGCCGCCGGACCGGCCGGCGGCGGTCTGATGTCGGTGTTTCGGCGCTACTGCGAGACGACGCGCAGCCGGAATCCCTGGTTGCGGATCCTCCCGAGGTCCACCCGCAGCGGCGCCTTCGCGTTGATGTTGCCATCCAGCGAGTAGGTGCCGCTGTTGACGCGGATCCGCGGCATGATGCCGTGCGTGAGCTTGGCCGATCCGGTCAGGATCACGCGCCCCACGGTGCCGGT
Source organism: Longimicrobium sp. (assembly GCA_035630095.1). GTDB lineage: Bacteria > Gemmatimonadota > Gemmatimonadetes > Longimicrobiales > Longimicrobiaceae > Longimicrobium. The sequence continues at coordinate 3,344 of DASQLJ010000745.1, read as the reverse complement.
GATGCCGCCCGTGCTCAAGGTGCTCGAGGCGTAGACGTCCTGCGAAGCGGTGAGGTCGAACGACTGCAGGTTCATCGACGCCGTGTTGTCGATGACCAGGCGCCCGATCGACTGGTTCTGGACCAGGACGGGGTAGATCCCCGACCCGACCACCGGGATCGTGGCCGAGTCCTGCGCCACCGGGGCCACGTTGCGGTCCCAGTTGGCGGGGTCGTTCCAGTTGGTGTTCGTGGCGCCGGCGGTCCACACCAGCTGCGTGCCGAAGATGGTGGCCTGCACCGCGCCGGTCTGCACCGCGGCCACCGTGCCGTTCACGTCGTTGGTGCTGCTGGCCACCAGGTTCACGGTGCCGGGGAGATGGCCGTGCGCGAGCCCGGTGCCGGGGTCGATGGTGGCGATCGCGGGGTTGGCAGACGACCAGGTGATCACCGCGCCCTCGATCACCTTGCCGTACTGGTTGTGGACGATCCCGGTGAACCCCTTCTCGTAGGTGCGGCGCAGGCTGTAGGTGGGGTGCGACACCTCGATCCATCCCACCGGGAACTGCACCGGCGACGAGATGAAGAGGGTGAACCCGAAGGTCCCCACCGTGGGCGGCATGTCGAACTGCCACGTCTTCGCCGACGACACCTGGAACTGGTCGAGCTTCTGCACGTAGGCGTAGTACGGCTGCCCGCTGGCCGTGAAGGTCCCGATCCCGTCGGCGTTGTCGATGGTGATCTCGCCGGTGCCCGTGAGCGTGGTGGGCTGCTGGTCGAAGAAGACCTTGACCCCGCTGGGGTCGGCGCTGGTGCCGTTGGTGGTGCCGATCGCCTGGGCGATCAGGTTCCGCACCGTCACGTTGAAGGTGAACTTGTTGGTGCCGGAGTTGTAGTCGACGTTCGACGACTTCACCACCACGTACGTGTTCTGCCCCCCGTACAGGATGTCGCCCTGCCCGTTGCCGGCGGGCGTGGGCACGACGCACTCGACGGTGAGGTCGGCCCGGCTGGCGGTGCACCGCAGCTCGGCCAGCTCGATCGGGCGCGCCGGCGTGCCGGGCTCGCGCGGACCGGGGCCCGCGACGGGCGCCACGGGGTTCGCGCGGTCGGTGCACGCCAGCACCACGGTGGCCGCCGCCAGGAGCAGCGCCGGGGCGGCACGGGTCAGGATCGGTCGTTGAGCGCTCATCGGGGAGGGCTGCGGAAACGGATAGACGGATGCGCACGGCGGCGCCGCCAAGCGCCTGCGAAGTGCCGTGTCCGGATGTGTCGGTGGAGCGGGTCGCGCGGCCGAGATGGCCGAGCGGAGTCGTGCGCCGGAAGGGAACAGGCTGCGCGGCGGCAGGGGGCCCGCGCGAGCCCGGCGCGCGCATCGCGCAAACGCCGGACGCTCAACAGGGTAACGGCATTTTCATAGAAACACAAGGCGTTCCGCGCACTCGCCGCAGGTTTGCGCCACCTTGCACCAGGATCAGATCCTCAAGAGACATTTAGTTGATGAGTTCGGAGTCTTCCCTCATCATGGGGGTCCGAATTCCACAGGTGCCCATGGGGATTTGGGAGCCTGAGGACGCTTCCCCACCGCTCACGGGTCGATTCATGAAGGCGAACTGGGGCGTCTGTGTCCCAGTTCGCGCCGGCGCGGTGCGGGGGGATCCTGGCAGGATATTCCGCAAGCCATTGCAGTGCAACACGTTGTAGAATTATCGAAACTCGCTGAAACCCCTCTCGTATTATTCGGCAAGCGCAACGGGACGCATCCCGGCGCCAGCGGACACAACGCCCCGGCAGCTCCGGGGTCGTCCCGACAGGTCCGCAACGCTCGACATCCGAAGCTGAGCCATGTTCTCGATAAAGCGGGTCCTTCCCGCGTTCGTTCTCGCCCTGTCCACCGCCGGCACGGCCGCCGCGCAGGGGCCGATGGAGCTCGTCGTCAACATCCCCGCCGGCCGCCTGGACGTGATGCAGGGCGGGGAGCGCGTCCGCAGCTACCCGGTGTCGGTGGGCACCGCGCGCCACGCGACCCCCACGGCCGACGCGGCGATCCGCCGGGTGGTGTTCAACCCCACCTGGACGCCGCCGCCCGACGCCGCCTGGGCGCGGGGCGAGCGGTTCACCGGCCCCGGCTGGGGCAACCCGATGGGCCGCGTGAAGATGCACCTGTTCGCCGACTACTACGTGCACGGCACGCCGGCGGGGAACGAGCGGCGCCTGGGGCGGCCGGCCAGCCACGGCTGCATCCGCATGGCCAACCGCGACGTGATTGAGCTGGCGCAGCTGGTGCTGCAGGCCGACGGCGGCGCGAACGTGAGCAGCGCCACGGTGCAGAACCTGGTGCGCAACCCCGCCGCCACGCGCGAGGTGGCGCTGGCCGGGCGGGTGCGGGTGCGGGTGGTGTACCGCCTGACGGAGGTGGCCGGCGACTCGGTGACGCTGCACCCCGACGTCTACGCCCGCGCCGGCGCGGCCTACGGGCAGCGCGTGCGGCAGGAGCTGGCCGCCGCCGGCGCCGACGGCGCCCCGGTGCTGGCGCGCCTGGCCGGGATCACCCGCGCGCCGGCGACGGCGCTCCGCATCCCGCGCGGCGAGCCCGCCTTCCCCGAGCGCGACGCGCCGGTGGTGACGGTGATGGTGGGCGGCGTGACGCCCGCGCCGCAGCCGGTCGCGGAGACGCTGGTGGCCCTGCAGCGGTAAGCCGTGGGTAGGCAAGAGGATACGGAGCGGGGCGGCGGAGCGATCCGCCGCCCCGCTGCTTTCGTCCCGACACTCCAGAACAGCAGGTCGCACGAACAGTCATACCGCTTCCCGGGCATCGTGCCGGGGTCTGACCCGATCTGGCTCTGTGAGAAACCCTGGTGAGCCCGAGTTTCGAACGATGCTGGGTAATCGGGTATGATTTGAAAAAGCGGGTGCACCGGCCGGCGCACCCGCTTCGTGTCGATCGACGATCCCGGTTCGGCTTACATGCCCGCCTTCGTCTGGCGCGGGCCGGCGTCGCGGCGGAAGACGGCGACGCCGTAGGCACACGCCTCGGCGGCGCACTGCGCGACGCGCACGGTCACGCGGTACGAGCCCGACTCCGTCGCCACGAAGGCCATGGTGGGATAGTCGTCGCTGTCGGTGTCCTGCTGCACCATCAGCCCGGCGGTGTCGAAGAGGCCCAGGTCCACGTTGCCGCAGGCCGCGTCGCACCGCGCCGTTACCAGGTACGACACGCCCTTCTCCAGCGTGAACGCGTGCGACTGGTCCTGCGCCACGGGGGCCTGGCCGGTCTGCGACGGGTACGCCGGCGCGTAGCCGCGGAGCTCCAGCATGGGGCTGATCACGTCGAGCTGCGCCTGCACCTCGCGCTGGGGCTCGCGG
>DASQLJ010000744.1:0-6786 GCA_035630095.1 Longimicrobium sp. | reverse complement strand
TCGCCCTCGCCCAGCATGCGCTTGCGCAGCACGCCCGAGCCGCGGGCCACCAGCTCCATCGTGGCCTTGTCGGTCTCCACCTCGGCCAGGACGTCGCCTTCCTTGACCGCGTCGCCCTCGTTCTTGAGCCAGGTGGCCACGCGCCCTTCCTCCATCGTGGGAGAGAGCGCTTCCATGTAGACTTTCGTTGCCATATCGACTCTCGTCTAAGAAGTGCGAGAGTGCGAGAGTGCCAGAGTGCGAAAGTGCGCGGTCACCCTCGCACTTTCGCACTTTCGCACCTTCGCACTTCTATCGGTACAGCACCCGGTTGACCTTCTCGATCAGCATCTCGGCGGTCGGCTTCACCGCGCGCTCCAGCCCCTTGGCGTACGGCATCGGCACGTCGGCCTGCGTCAGGCGCAGCACCGGCGCGTCCAGGTGGTCGAACGCCTCTTCCTGGATCAGCGCGGCGATGGTGGCCGTGATGCCGCCGTAGGGCCATCCCTCTTCCACCAGGACGACGCGGTTGGTCTTCGCCACGGTGGCGAGGATGGCGTCGGTGTCCAGCGGGCGCAGGGTGCGCAGGTCCAGCACGTCGGCCTGGATGCCGTCCTTCTCCAGCTTGGCCGCGGCCTGCAGCGCCACGTGGATCATCTTCCCGTGGGTGATGATCGACACGTCGCCGCCCTCGCGCTTCAGGTCGGCCACGCCCAGCGGGATCACGAAGTCGTCGTCGTCGGGGACCTCGCCCTTGAGGTTGTAGAGCATCTCCCCCTCGAAGAACGCCACCGGGTCGTCGTCGCGGATCGACGCCTTCAGCAGCCCCTTCGCGTCGGCCGGGGTGCCGGGGACGACCACCTTGATCCCGGGGTAGTGCGCCACCTGGCTCTCCAGCGCCTGCGAGTGCTGCGCCGCGAGCTGCAGCGCGGCGCCCGTGGGCCCGCGGAAGGTCACCGGCATCTTGAACTGCCCGGCGCTCATCGACCGCATCTTGGCGGCGGAGTTGAAGATCTGGTCGAACGCCAGGATGGCGAAGTTCCAGGTCATGAACTCGATCACCGGCCGGATCCCCGTCATCGCCGCGCCCACGCCCAGGCCCGCGAAGCCCAGCTCGGTGATCGGCGTGTCCACCACGCGCATCTCGCCGAAGCGGTCCAGCAGCCCCTTCGACACCTTGTACGCGCCGTTGTACACGCCCACTTCCTCGCCCATCAGGAAGACGTCGGGGTCGCGCTCCATCTCCTCCGCGAGCGCCGCATTGAGCGCCTCGCGATACGTGATCACCGCCATCTCAGCGATCCCTCATGTCGAAGTAGAGGCGCCCATTGACGTCCTCGGTCGAGTAGATGTCCGTGTATACCTGGTCGAGCGCGGGCTCGGGGGAGTTCTCGGCGAACTCGGCCGACTCCTCGGAGATGCGCTTCACCTCGGCGTCCATCTCCTCCAGCTCCTGCTGGCTGAGGACGTCGTTGCGCGCCAGCAGGCCGGCGAAGATGGAGATCGGGTCGTTCGCCTTCTCCTTCTCCACGTCTTCCTTCGTCCGATAGACGCCGGAGACCGGGTCCGACATCGAGTGGCCCACGTAGCGGTAGGTGCGCGCCTCGATCAGCGTGGGGCCCTCGCCGGCGCGGGCGCGGTCGTGCGCCTCCTTCGCCACGCGGTAGCAGTCGAGCACGTCCATCCCGTCGGCCACGGCGCTGGGCATGGCGTAGGCGCTGGCCTTCTGCCAGATGTCGTAGAGCGAGGCGGCGCGCTCCCACGCGGTGCCCATGCCGAAGCGGTTGTTCTCCACGATCAGCACCAGCGGCAGCTTCCAGAGCGCCGCCATGTTCAGCGACTCGTGGAAGGCGCCTTGGTTCACCGCGGCCTCGCCGCAGTACACCTGCATCACGCGGTCTTCCTTCCTGTACTTGATCTTCCAGGCCACGCCCAGCGCCAGCGGGATCTGGCCGCCCACGATCCCGTGGCCGCCCAGGTAGTTCTGCTCGGCGCCGAACATGTGCATCGACCCGCCCTTGCCGCCGCTGCAGCCGTCCTTGCGGCCGTACAGCTCGGCCATCACGGCGTTGGCCGAGATCCCCTTCTGCAGCGCGTGCACGTGCTCGCGGTAGGCGGTCATCACGTAGTCGTCGTCGCGCAGCGCGTGGATCGCGCCGACCGCCACCGCCTCCTGGCCGATGTACAGGTGGCAGAAGCCGCCGATCTTGCCCAGCGCGTAGCTCTCGGCCGCCTTCTCCTCGAAGCGGCGGGCCAGGAGCATGTCCCACATCATCTTGCGCAGCTGCTCGCGCTCGAAGCCCTCCAGGCGCTCCTCGTCGCTCTTCTGCGGGGGCTCGGGCGCGGGCCCGGCTTGCGGCTGCGCGGCGCGCGCCGCGGGCTTGCGGGTCTTGGTCTCGGGCATGGTATCCATCGTCTCGAACCGTTTCGTTCGCTCGGGTTCGGCTTTCGCCGGCGTGCGTTCCCCGCTCAGGCCGGCGGGGCGGGGAACAGGTTCCGGTAGATCTCGGCCACGGCGAGGTGGCACCCCAGCGCGGGGAGCGGCACCTCGTGCTCCAGGCGCTGGTACACGGTGCAGGCCCATTCGCCGCCGCCCTCGCCGCGCGTGTACACCTCCACCCGCGGCTCCTTCTGCGATACCAGCACGTACGCGGCCAGCGAGGCGACGGCGCGGTACGCGGCCGCCTTGACGGTGCGGTCGTGCCGCTCGGTGCCGGGCGAGAGCACCTCGAACACGACGGTGGGGTTGGTCACCACGTCGTGCCTGCGGTCGATGTACCGCGGCTCGCCGCAGAGGACGAACACGTCGGGGTACGTGTACGCGTTGGCATCGGCCGCCTGCACCTTCACGTCGTTCTGGTAGACCCTGCACCCGCCACGCACCCGAAAGTACAGGTGCGACCCGATGTTCTGGGCGATGTCGGCATGGACCGTGGTGCCGCCCGCCATGGCCACCACGTGGCCGTCGAAGTACTCGCTGCGCTCCTCGGCGGCGCGCTCGCGGACGAGGTACCGGCGCGGCGTGACGAGCGGGTACGGGGTGCCGGTCTCCAGGGTGGGCACGGCGGCCTCCTGCTGCTGGATGGGAGTGGTCGGAGCAACACTCTCGCTGCCGGCCTCTCCGCCGTGCCCGCTGCCAGTCTCTTCTTCGCCCGCGTCGTCGTACGGGCGCTCGCCGCGGAGCAGCCGCTCGACCGCCTTCAGCAACGCCGGGTCGACGTTGGGAGCGCGGGGTCCGCCGCCCTCGCTCACAGCCCGCCGATCTGCACCAGCCGGGGTGCCGGCGGCCGCACCAGCGATGCGCGCAGCGCGGCCTCGGCCGCGTCGATGCGCGCGCCGCCGTCCACGTCGGCCTCGAGGATCTCGGTGATGCGCCCGGGGCCGTCGGGGTCGATGGTGCGGGCCTGCTCGCGGGCGTGGTAGCTGCTGCGCACCAGCGGCCCGCTCTCCACGTGCCCGAAGCCCAGCTCGCCCTCGCCCACTTCCTTCCACTGGCGGAACTCGGCGGGGGTCACCCAGCGGTCCAGCGGCACGTGGTGCTCGCTGGGGCGCAGGTACTGCCCCATGGTGAGGATGTCGACGCTCGCCTCGCGCAGGTCGCGCATGCCCTGGCGGATCTCGGCCTCGGTCTCGCCCATCCCCAGGATGATGGCGCTCTTGGTGAGCTGCCGCGGGTTGAGCCGCTTCACCGCGCCCAGCAGCGAGATCGAGCGCCAGTAGCGCCCGCCCGGCCGGATCCACTTCGAGAGGCGCTCCACCGTGTCGATGTTGTGCGCCAGGATCTCGGGGCGCGCCTCCACCACCGTGCGCAGCGCCGCCTCGTTCCCCTTGAAGTCGGGGATCAGCACCTCCACCGTGCAGCCGGGGACCCGCGCGTGGATCTGGCGGATCGTCTCGGCGTAGATGGCGGCGCCGCCGTCGGACAGCTCGTCGCGGTTGACGGAGGTGATCACCGCGTGCTCCAGCCCCATCGCCGCCACGCTGTCGGCCACGCGGCGGGGCTCGTCCCAATCGAGCTCGGTGGGCATGCCGTGGGCGACCGCGCAATATTTGCACGCGCGGGTGCACACGTCGCCCAGGATCATGAAGGTGGCGGTGCCGCTCTCCCAGCATTCGCCGATGTTGGGGCAGTGCGCCTCTTCGCACACCGTGTGCAGCCCCTGCGAGCGCATCAGCGTCTTCAGCCGCAGGTAGTTCTCGCCGCCGGGCGCGCGCACCTTCAGCCACTCGGGCTTGCGCGCGCGGTGCTGCACCGGCTCGCGGCCCTCGGGCCGCGGCAGGTTCACGGTGCCCTTGCTCTTGACGATCCCGTTGTCCTTGCCGGCCGGCGCGTAGCCGCCCGGCGCCGGAAGGTCGGGCGCCTGGGTGCTCATATCTCCCTCTCCCGGAGGGCCGCGGAACCGGGCCCCCCACGGGTCGATCGCATGTGCCGGCGGAGACGCGGGAGCGGGTCCGAAGCGGGGCTGCGGACCGCACTTCCCGTTCCGCGCCGGTGGCTCGGAAACCCCGAAACCTACCCTCCGCGCACGCGCGGAGCAACGCCACGCCTCGCGCCACTCCACGCACGCACCGTCGCCGCGGCGGCGGGAGCGGTGCGCTCCCATCCCTGGCGACCCGTTCCCTGTACCCCGCTGGCGCGGACGCGGTCGCCCAAGACGGTCGCCATCGCGTCGGGCGCGGGGCTATCGCGGGGGTGGGCGATGAGATGTCTCACGCAGAGAAGCATGAGGAGCAGAGGGTTCTCTCCGCCCCCTCCGCTTCTCCGCTGCTCAGCGTGAGGTCGTCGTCGGGAATCACGCTCGCCGCGCCACGTTCATCGCCCTTGAAGTCCGCGAAGGCGGACTGCGTGCCGTTGTAGCCGCGAGTTCACTCGCATATTCGCGCGCTACCCTCGCCGACCCGCGTTGATCTCTCCCGCCCGATCTGCGTTCATCTCTCCCGCGGATCGACGCAGCCGTTGTTGCCGCAGCCGGGCGGCCGCCGCCGGGTGGCCGCCTCGGGAGATGACTGCCTCGGGAGATGACTGCCTCCGGAGACGACGATCGATCAAACCTCTGGCGCTTTTCGATCATCCCCCTACATATTGCGGTGCGGAGGGCTACGCTCCACAACGTGGCCTGCCGCACCGGCCGGGACCCCCCACCCGGCGTGTTGGACGCGACTCCTGTCCCGGGAGCCCTGCACTGAAGCCTCCAGGCACACCCGCACCAACGGTTTCCGTCCCGTCATCACGCTGTGACGGGGTGAGCCGATGATTGGCACCGATCTGGCTTTTTGACGAGCCGAGTCCCCGCCGCCGCGCCGCGGCGGGATGCGCGGGCGAGGCCGCAGGGGGCGGCCCGCCGGACCCTCACCGGGAGTCCAAGTGAGGCGGAAGCACCACAGCGGCGCACTTCAGCGTGAGCTGGAGGAGCGCATCAAGAGCGGAAGCTGCGTGTACTGCCGGGCGCCAGCCGCCCCCGACCGCCCCCTCACCCGCGAGCACGTGATCCCCCGTGCCCGCGGCGGACGAAGAAAAGACCTCCGCATCATCGTCCCGGCGTGCGCGCGGTGCAACCACCGCCGCGGCTCCCGCGAGATCGTTCTCTTCCTGCTCGACCGGCCCCGCCGGATCACCGCCTTTCTCGACTACCTGGGCACGCTGCCCCCCGACACCATCCGCCAGATCGACCAGCGCGTCTTCGGCGAGCTGTACGCCGCGCTCTGGCTGCTGGGCGACAGCTCCGCCGGCGCCGGTTCGTCCTGGCGCGAGCGGCTGCGCCACCTGTGCGCCGGCCGCCGCCTGCACCGCCGGCGCTACGCCGCGCGCCGCATCGTGGCGGCCGTGGGGCTGCGGCTGGAGCGCGGCCGCGACCGCGTCTCCGTGGCGGAAGGGCCGAGCTGCCTCCTTCCCGTCGTGGCGGCGGGGGTGGTGATGTCGCGGCTGGACGAGACGCTGGCGCGGGCGATGGACACGCTGGTGGGCACCCTGTCGCTCGCCTGGCACGTCTCGGCCGAGCGGGTGCTGGAGGAGCTGGAGCGCGAGCGCGCCGCTCACCCGGTGCGCGTGCACCGCCCCGACATCCAGCCCGCCGCCTCCGCCGCGGCGGACGACGAGGACGAGGACGCCGGCGAGATCCCGCTGGAGACCGACGGCGTGCTCTCGCTGGACGGCTGGAAGCGCCGCCGCGGGCGGCGCCGGCGCACGCGCGTGGACCAGCGCGGCGGGCGCGGCGCCTGCCGCCGCGGCGGGCGGGCACGCGGGCGGGCGGCATGACGGCCTGATCACCCCGTCCCGCCGGCGGCGCCGGCCGGGACGCAGTTTCCCCTGCACGGGAGGCACGCATGGACTTGCAAAGGATCTCCGGGATGGAGGTGGCGGTGCTGGCGGTGCTCGCGTTGCTTGTCGTGGTTGGGGGATGGATGCTGTTCCAGAAGATGAGCGGCCGCACCCGGTCCGACGTGAGCGGGCTGCGGCTGGGCGGGCAGCGCGACGCCCACCGCGAGTCGTAGGGGGACGAGGGGGGACGCAGGACGGGCCGGGCGGCGGGTGCCGTCCGGCCCGTTTTTTCGTCCACGGTTGGGCGGCTCACACGGATCCCACGAGCTCAGTTCCGCGAGCGGCGGTTGCGTGAGGGATTCGCGCCCGGAGGGCCGAGACGCCGGCGCGCCCGCATCGGTGTCTCGGGAACGCGAGGAGCCGTGGCGCGACGGCGGCTCGGCGCCGTTGGCAACGGCGGTATCGTTGCCTACGGCGCGCGAAGCCCGGCCCGGAGCGCAGCGGAGGGACACGCCCGCATCCCGCTCTTCCGTTTCGGGCCCCGGCAC
>DASQLJ010000743.1:0-4245 GCA_035630095.1 Longimicrobium sp. | reverse complement strand
CCACCCCCGCGGCGCTGAGCGACATCCCCGCCGGCAGCGGCTTCCGCGCGGTCCAGGTGAGCGGCCCCACCCCGGCGCGCTCCTGGAGCCGCGCGCGGAAGGCGGTGTCGCCCACCACCGGCTGCAGCGCCTGCACCGCCGGCGCCAGCGCCGCCGACTCGGCGGTGACGCGCAGCGTGACCACGCCGCCCGCCTCCGCGATCTCGGCGAGGGCGAGGCCGGTGGGGACGCCGGCGTGGTCGCGCAGCGTCACCGGCGTGCCGTCGTTCACCGCCGTCACCCCGCCGCTCCCGGGGAACGGGTCGGCCGCGTCGCCCTGGTTCGCGCGGCGCGCCAGGTCGTTGCGGCCGTCGGCCTGCAGCACGCCCAGGCCGGGGTCGTTCTCGTTCTCGGTGCCGCGGTAGTGCAGCACGGAAGTGTCCAGCACCTCCGGCCGCACGCGCCACACCAGCATCCCCGTGCCGGGGAGCGCGCCGTCCGCGCCCTGGCGCTGCCGGTTCTCCAGCAGGAAGTGCTCGCTCGATCCGGGCACCGGCAGCTCCAGCACCTCGCCCGTGGCCTCCACCGCCTCCAGCCGATACGACCCGCTCCCCGCCACCCGCGCCACGTTCGCCCACCCGAGCTGCCGGCGGGACCAGGCGCCCAGGTGCGCGGGGCGCCCATCGGCCATGTACAGGCCGTAGCCCATCACGTCCCACACGCCCACGCCGGCGGACGAGCGGTCCAGGTCGTTCAGGTCCGGCAGCCCCAGCGCGTGCCCCATCTCGTGGATCGGGATGTTCATCGTGGCGGGGCGCCCGCCCGAGCAGTCCACCCCCGCCGCCAGGATGAAGTCGTTCACGCGCAGCGGAGCCCCGTTCCTCCCGATCGCGCGCGTGACGAACTCCCCGCCCACCTGGCTCAGCCGGAAGCCGGTGGCGGTGAAGCCGGTGTCGTCGCCGCCGCACACGCCGTCGCGCAGGGGGTGCATCAGCGACACCATGTCCACCACGCCGTCGTCGTCGCCGGAGTTGGGGACGCCGTCGGGGCCGTCGTTGTCGTAGCGCGTCCAGTCCACCGTCGCGTCGGCGGCGGCCAGCGCGTCGCGCATGTACTGCACGAACAGGCCGCGCCCGGGATACGGCGAGTGCGCCTGGTACGAGGCCGCGGTGCGCGCCAGCGTGATCCACGGCGTGACGACACCGGCGAAGGTGAAGCGGCCGCGCGACACCTCGCGGTAGTACTGGGCCAGCGAGTAGCCGCCCCCCAGCCCCGTCGCGCCGAAGTAGGCCTGCTCGTATTGCGCGGTGGGGAACGGCGGCGCCACGTCGGCGAAGGTGGCGGCGACCACCACCATGCCGAAGGTGCCGGACAGCGCGTGCTGCCCCGGCGGCGGCACCGGCGCGTCAGCCGACAGGAGCGCGGGCCGCGCGGCGCGGGCGCGGGCGAGCCACGCGCCGGAGAACGGCTGCCGCTGCTCGGCGTCCAGGAAGCGGCGCACCCAGGCGGGCTGCTCCGCCTGCGCGGCCAGCGCCGGCGGAAAGGACAGCAGCAGCGCCGCGGCGGCGGCCAGCGGCCGTGGTCGGGATCGAAGCATCGATGGAGCGGTGCGGATGTCGGTGCGGAGATGTCGGACGATGGAACGCGGTGCGGGAGAACGACTAATCTCGCACCGTGTGACCGAATGCGGCAGGGGATGTGCGACGCCGCGCCGTCGAGGATGGCATGCGGAATCGAGGCGCCGCGCCTCCGCTCCGGGCGGTTCGCGAGGATCGCGGGGCGTTCGTGGCGCGCATCGTGGCCGAATGGATGCGCGCGGCGGGGGCGTCGCACGGACCCCGTCCGGCGCTCGCGGTGCGGCGCGGATGAGCGGCGCTCACCCGGTGCGGAGCAACAGCTTGCCCCGGGGCGCCCGAAATGCTACCCTACCCACCTTTCCCCGCCGCCCGGTGCACCCTTCCATCCGGCGTGCGGGCGTCGTTATCCGGAACCGAGACAAGCGCATGGCTACGACATTGAACCCCGCCACCGCCGCCGCCCCCAGCATCGGGCGCGCAAGCGGATACGGGCTTGAGAACCACGGGATCCGCAACCCGGGCACCGTGTTCTGGAACCTGAACCCGGTGGAGCTGGTGGAGCACGCCATCCGCCGCGGCGAGGGGATCCTGGTGGACGGCGGCCCCTTCAACGCCGTCACCTCTCCGCACACCGGCCGCTCGCCCAACGACCGCTTCGTGGTGCGCGAGCCCGGGAGCGAGGCGCACGTCGACTGGGGGAAGGTGAACGTGGCCTTCGAGCCGGAGAACTACGACCGGCTCCGCGCGGACGTGATGGAGCACCTGGAGGGGCAGGACCTGTTCGTGCGCGACATGTGGGCCGGCGCCGACCCGGCGTACCGCCTGGGCGTGCGCGTGGTGACGCCGAACGCGTGGCACAACCTCTTCGCGTTCAACATGTTCCGCCGGCCGGACGAGCACGAGCTGGAGCAGTTCCAGCCCGGGTTCACCATCCTGCACGCCCCCGAGTACCAGGCCGACCCCGAGCGCCACGGCACGCGCACCAGCACCTTCATCCTGATCCACTTCGGGCGCCGCGAGGTGCTGATCGGCGGCACGCGCTACGCCGGCGAGATCAAGAAGAGCGTGTTCGGGCTGCTCAACTACCTGCTGCCGACGGAGCACGGCGTGCTGAGCATGCACTGCTCGGCCAACGTGGGGCCGCAGGGCGACACCGTGCTCTTCTTCGGCCTGTCGGGCACCGGCAAGACCACCCTCAGCGCCGACCCCGAGCGCGCGCTGATCGGCGACGACGAGCACGGCTGGAGCGACGACGGGGTCTTCAACTTCGAGGGCGGCTGCTACGCCAAGGCGATCAAGCTGTCGAAGGAGGGCGAGCCCGAGATCTACGCCACCACGCGCATGTTCGGCACGGTGCTGGAGAACTGCGTGGTCGACGACGAGCGCCGCGTGGACTTCGACGACCAGACGCTCACCGAGAACACGCGCGTCAGCTACCCGCTGCACTACATCGAGAACCACGTCCCCAGCGCCCGCGGCGGGCACCCGAAGAACGTGGTGTTCCTCACGGCCGACGCCTACGGCGTGCTCCCGCCGATCAGCCGGCTGAGCCCCGACCAGGCGATGTACTACTTCCTCTCGGGCTACACCGCCAAGGTGGCCGGCACCGAGCGCGGGGTGAAGGAGCCGCAGCCGACGTTCTCGGCGTGCTTCGGCGCGGTGTTCCTGCCGCTGCGCCCGGCGGTCTACGCCAAGATGCTCGCCGAGAAGATGGCGCAGTACGGCGCACGCTGCTATCTGGTGAACACCGGCTGGACCGGCGGCCCCTACGGCGTGGGCCAGCGGATGAAGCTCTCCTACACCCGCGCGATGGTGCGTGCCGCGCTCGCCGGCGAGCTCGACTCGGTGGAGACCGACACGACGCCGTTCTTTCGCCTGAGCGTGCCGAGGACGGTGCCCGGCGTGCCCAGCGACGTGCTGATCCCGCGCAACACCTGGCCCGACCCGGCCGCCTTCGACGAGCAGGCGCGCAAGCTTGCCCAGGCCTTCGCCGACAACTTCAAGCGCTTCGAGGACAAGGTCTCCGACGCGGTGAAAGCCGTCGGCCCAAAGACGGAGTAGTCCGCACGAGCTTCGACGCATCACGCAGGGCGGGCCGGGGAGCACATCCCCGGCCCGCTCTGCGTTTCGGGAAGACGACGGTCCGCCGGTGGCGCTAAGTGAACGCTCTAGACAGGGGGGGGGGCGCGGCGGCTGTATCATTCCTTTGGGCACTTAACAGGGGTGATGACGATGCCGACGAACGGACACCGTTTCCTGCCGCCGGGGTTCTGGAACGGAGTGGGACGGGTGCTGGACCTGGCGGGAGGGGTGGGTGCCCGCGTTCCGCGCTCGAGCCTGAGCCCCGCCGAGCGTGACGCCCGCGCGCTGGCCGGCGACTGGGCCATGGTGGGCGGTGACATGCGACGCGCGATGCAGCGCGTGGCCGCCGAGGTCAACGCCGTGCGCCGCGCCGCCGGCGATGGGCCGCGATAAGGGTGCGCGAAGCGTCGCCGTAGCTCCCCGGCCGGGCAGAGACCCGCACGGGGAGCTTTCGCGTCCGGCCGTCGAGACCGCGGAGGAGGTGGAGCTCACGGAATACTTCGCGGGTCCACTTCCCTCGCCGGGCATCCTCTACGAGTACGACCAGGCGCTCCCGGGTACCGCGAGAGGGCGGTTTGCGTGAGGGATTCGCGCCCGCAGGGCCGAG